>JAQICW010000497.1 GCA_027858355.1 Desulfobacula sp. | reverse complement strand
ATACATCTGCATTGGAATCAGGATAGTTTTTCTAAAATGCTTCCTTTATCATCCAATAAGAAAACTTCATAATCGTTCTTTCGGGCATTGTCCATCAAGTCTTCTTTTATGATGGCCTGGGACTCATATTTATTATTTATAATATCTTTGGGCATAATAAAAAAGCATTGCTGGGCAATTTCTTTTGTTTTAAATGCCGGAATAAAAGTGGCATTTGTCAGTTTGTCAGTATAGCCTACAAACTGTTCATTAGATATTCCCGGATTTTGAACAATTATATAATACCAGCTATCATTTATCGGGTTACTCAATTTATTAAACTCCTCCTGCAAAAAATTTGTTTGAATCAAATATAAGACTATTTTATACAAAATAAAGGCAAAATTTGCAGGAAAAATAAAAAAGCCCCGGCCGTATTTTAAAAAGGGTCGGGGCTTTTAAAAGCAGAATGCTTAGGAAATACTAAATATCAAGCCATGAATCAGAATACAGCGTTTCACCCATAATGACTTTATAGGTTTTTGCATAATCCTGCATTTCTTTATTAAGACCTGCAATATCAGGTTCGTTGCCATCCATCATGCCGTAAATCAGGTCAACAATATCCTGGCGCTGGCCTTTGGCAATAGCTGTTAATTGTTTGTCAAGGGGGTCTGAAATAACAGCTTTCAGTCCGTATTTTTCAAGCATAACCATATAGGTCTGGTTCAGGATGCCACGAAGGTGTTCTGGCGGTCCATTGGAAATATTGGACAGCCCACAGGTGGATTTGGAACCAGGTGCCATGTCTTCAAGCATCATCTGGAAATTTAAAAGACTCATCAACTGCTGCTGCTGGATATTGACCGGGGTTACAATCCCATCCACCCAGATTCTCTCATTTGCAATGCCGGCTTCATTGGCAAAGTAAATCAGTTCAACAGCTAAAGCCGCTCTTTCATTCTCATCCCTGGGAAGGCCGTCAGGGCCCCACATCAGTGCAACAAAGTCAGCATCATATTGGGCTGCAAGGGGAATCATTTTTTCATATCTTTCAGGTCGTGCCATAATAGAATTGATGATATGGGGCTGATCAGCAGGTTTGCACTCTTTAAGTCCTGCCTCAATAGCATCAATGTTAGAAGAGTCAAGAAGCAAAGGCATCCCCGGAACAGCTTCCTGAACAACATTAACGACCCAGGGCATCAACTCTGTTCCAAACTTTTTTGCCGGACCTAGGTTGATGTCGATATAATCCATTCCCAGTTCTTTTTGTCTTAGAACTTCTTTCTGAATGGGTTCTGGATTACGTTTGGCTGGATCTGCTTCCTTGAACTCTCTTCCAATAATGGTGGAAATGACATTCAAGCTTTCACCAAAAAGTATCATGATTTCTTCCTTTTATAGTTAATATTTAAATTTTTTAAGCCAGGGCATTGAAGTTGCCCCGGCTTTGTATTATTTATTTATTTTTCAGGAATGCAGGCAGGTGGGCAGCTTCCCTCGGGCCGACCGTAATGGTCCAGCCGGGAAGTTCTTCTTCAATATCACCTGCAATAGCAGCAGCATACCCTGGAATAATGAGTTCTTTATGTTTTACTTTATCCATTATTCCGCTCTTTTTAACAAATGCGCCGACATCATCACCGCCAAATTTACCTGCAGCCCATGCTGTCAAAACGGAAAGACCTTCAGAATCTTTGATCAATAACCATGAAGGAACTTTACTGGCTTCGATTTCACCGGAAACAATAAAATAGGTCAATGCAAAGTTAGTGGTGACAAGCACTGGAGAATTTTCATCAGGGTTGCCAATTTCAAAAATGCCTTCTGTTACGGTCATGGGTCTCTGGGGATCAGTGTAAATATTGAGTCTTTCTAACAGAAGCGGGAATAGGGACTCAGCACTGAAATCAGACATCACAACAATTCCACCATATTTTGCAACAAACATGGCGGCAATAAGGGTTTCCATATCCGGGTTGGATGCCATTTCGCAGGGAAAGGCAATGGTGGGAAATCCAAGGGCCTTGTTGGAAGCCTTAAGGGCAGCACGTCTGATGGCAACCTGATCTTCAAGGGCCTGTTTGATTTCTCTTGAACCCGGATCAAGAACAAGATCTTTGAGTCCCATAGCAGTCAGTTTTTCTGTCAATGGTATGAGTGCATCCACAGAATCAGCTTTAACAGCCAGGGGTAAGTCATTGTCCTTTGCCAGGGCCCCCATTTCATCCACGTTGTCTGCCGTGGCAGCATAGAGCAGCGGATGTTTGAACCCGGCTGTTTCGATGCCGGCTTTCATTACATCAAGGTCCTGGGTCATCAGAACCAGGTTGAATTCCGATTCTTTGGCAATTTTGCCTGCAACTGTGGCAAATGCTTGTGCACCGTTGCCGACATCTTTGACCACCAGAAGTTCAGGTCTTAAATTAAAGCCGACCCGTTCATACTGAAAAGCATTATAGACTTTCAGTGTTTTGTCAAGTTTTGCAGCATCAATATCTGAGGATATAGTCGCCGCAAGAACTGTTTTATTGAAGAACGTTTTTTCATGTCTGTAAAGAACAGTTTCTCCACCTGTTGTGGTCTGGCGGACACCTTTACCAAGTTTGACAGGGCGGATGGGAGGAGCAGATGCTTCTGCCAGCTGTTCTTTTGCCTCGTCGGAAACATAAGGACAACTGTCCAGTTCCGCCTTTCCAGATGCAAGATTCATTGCAAAGGCAAGGCATGTTGGAACTCCGCACTCCTTACAATTTGTTTTGGGTAGGAGTTTGAATATCTGTATACCGGTTAATGCCATTTTTTTCTCCTTAAGTTTTAAAAAACCTTATGGTAAAAGTCCGGCAGTACAATCTCTGGTGTTAAAAATTGCCGGACCTTTTGCTTTAGTAATTATCCGACAATTGATTCCATTGTCAATGCCGGATGACCTTTTTCCTTGAGGAAGGGCATGATTTCTTCTTCAGTAATTCCAACGGTTTCATCAGCAATCATGTCAAATAGGCCTGGAACGCCCATTTGTTCTCCACGGGCAACGATTCTGTCCTTGAGCTCTTCTTTGAGTTGCTTGGGCATCCAGACCATTCTAAGAAGACCACCATCACCCAAAATGAATTTGCCCTGGGTGATGTTGTGTTTTGAATGGCCTACGAACCCGGGAGAACAAGCACCACCACCCATAACACCGGCAAGCGTAGTAAACTTCATGCCACAGGGGGTCTCGCCTGCATAATCACGGCCAACGGTCATGACACCGTTACAGCCCGGCAGCATGGCAGCGATACATTCGCAGCAGCCACAGGTGGTCATAGGATCTACGACCATGGAGTAGAAGTTGTAATGGGTAACTGTGCCTCTGGAGGCTTTGTATACAAAGTCATTAACGCCTTTCCACTGACCCAGTTTTGGATCAATACATTCGCCTTTTTCAATGGGCTGATTGGGGCCGGTGGGATTTATCTCAAAGGCAGCTCTACAGTCCATCCAGTTGTAAGCACCGCAAAGACCTGTTCTTTCAGGACTTACCGAACATACATGGCTGGGCGCAAAAGACTGGCAGAGCGTACAGGAGTAATATGTTTCTACATCTTCATCTGTCATATTGTCCACCCGGGCGTCACGCGCCAGGTAGTTTTCACGGGCTGTAGCTGTCAGCTTGTCTACATCTTCAGTTTTGGTGTAAAGGGTAATCTGAACCTTGTCAACAATCTTGGTGAAATCCTGGTGAAATTTTGCGTGGAGAACCACACCAATATCTTTTAAGGTAAAGCCTTTTTCAATGGCGGCTTTGCTGATGCGAACCCAGGAAATGTCCCTTTGTCCGATATGCATTATACCCTGGATGTAGTTGATCAGATGGTGGATCTGTCTTTCCATGATGGGTTCAAAGTCTTCCTGGAATTCACGTCCGGCAATCTGTACAAAGATTCCGAGCGGGAAGGTTCCGCCTTCTTTAATACCGTCAAGGTCAGGACCCTCAAGAATAACCTTTCCATCTTCAATCGCACCTATGTCAGCCATTTTTACAAGCTCGGTACACTGGGTTTTTCCACCGCCGCACTGTGCATGTAAATCCGCACCCCTTACTCGTTCACCTTCGTAAGCAGGACCGAATGAACATGCAATATCAACATCGGAAACAAGAGTTTTAAGTCCGCGGACTTCAACTGATTTTGCGCATATATCTTCATGGGCAACAGGGGCTACCACATGCTCGTATGTACAGATACCCGTGGGAAGAATCTGGGTAATGTCTGTATCAGCTATGGTTGGGAAACCCCAGTTTACTGCACCTGCTGCAGCAACACCCCATTCAGTTCCTACATCACCTAATGCATTAACAAATGCAAATACTCTTTCTTTATTGTACATAAGGATTTTTTTGTAATCACCCGGTGCAACACCGCCAAATGCCATTGCGACCCTGTTGGCAAATCCCAATGCAAACACGGCTGATGAGATGTCAGGGCCGAAACATGCGATTCGTGTGCTCCAGCCGATCTGTACTTTGGTTTCAATAAGCTGTTCGATCACGGAGGTACCGTTATGGTTTGCAGCCAGGAACATGTAAAGACCTCTTTGCTGATAATCTTCAATGATCATTTTGGCGGTTTCCGCATCAGGTGCGGAGCCGACTATTGCTGCAAAACCGGGAGCGGTACCATCAACAAATTCCACCCCTCTTTTCCTGAAGATGGTATCATCTGCAGCACCGGTCCAGAGTTTTCCGTTCTCAATATCCGGGTCTTCTGCATGGAGATAAAAATCAGGTTCATTCAGATACCTGAGTGCCTCTATAACTTCATAGGATATAATTCCTGCCATGCCGGCGTCCAGGAGAGGCCCAAGGAACGGAAGCCAGTTTTTATTTTTAATATGCGGGGGAAGAAGTCCCCGTGCGATATCCATGGGTTCCTGCAAATCTTCAAGGGTTTCAACCTTGATGCCGAAAAGTGAATAAATTACCGGCAGGAAATATCCGGTGTTGGGAAACCCTACCTTTGTATCTGCATTATAGGTTTCAAGAGCTTTCTTATACGCTCCTTCGGCCTGTGAAACAACTTTATAACCACCCTGAATGGCAGCAAATGCTATTAATCTTGACATTTTGTTCCTCCTTCGTTGAGGATTTTATATTTAATAATACTTTTACAATACATAATTTAGATTATACCTAAAGCGCCTGGCGTGCAGCAAAATCCATCATAACTCTTTCCCTTGCCTTATCAATACCCAGTGCTTTTCGTTTTTTATCGATATGGTCGATCATCAGCCATGCATGTTTGATGGGATCCTGTTCAGCACCCCACATACCGCCGTAAAGCTCTTCAAATTCTTTACAGATATAATCATTGAATACTGGGGCACCCGTTGTGGGCAGGTTGCTGAAAACCGTATAAACACCGGATGAGACAAAATAATGACCAATACTTATGGCCTTTTCACTCATCCATTCAGGAGCACTTCCTGCTACAGGCAGATCAGAAATGTCATTTCCAAGCCCTCCGGCCTTAACAACTTCTGTTGCTGCCAGAAGAATCCGGCTGTTGTCAACACAGGAACCTAAATGAAGAATAGGAGGAATACCAACTGTTTCGCAAACCTCAGCAAGGCCGGCGCCGGCATGCGTTGCAGCAGCTTCAGGCATAAGGAGACCTTCCATGGCGCATGCAATCGCTGTACAACCTGTTGTAAGGACAAGTACATCATTTTTGATCAGCTCTTTACATATGGCTATATGATCACTATTGTGTTTTGTTCTGGCGTTATTACATCCAACTACACCTGCTACGCCGCGAATCCGTCCATTTATTATGTTATCATTTAGAGTATAGTAAGTGCCTCGGAATGATCCTCCAAGATGATATTCTGTGGATTCAACACCAAAGCCTGCTACAAGAGGTGCTTTGTGCTGAGGAATCATTACTTCTGCACCACGGTTTTGAAAATTATCAATTGCCATTTTAACGATTCGTTCAGCATCTTCAATTGCATGATGCTCATCAAATTCAATATGGATCACATTTTTCTGCTCCATCTTGGCAATAGGATGGGTTGTGATAAGGTGGGTATGGAAACATTTTGCAACGTTAGCAATATTCTGCATGATACACTGGATATCCACAACCATGGCATCAACTGCGCCGGTTATGATGGCAAGCTCCTGTTGTAAAAAAGTTCCGCATAATGGTACACCATGACGCTGAAGCATTTCATTGGCTGTACAACAGATCCCTGAGAGCTGGATACCTGCCGCACCTTTTTTCTTGGCATAATCAATCATCTCTTGGTTCTGGGCAACAGCTACAATCATTTCCGACAAAACAGGTTCATGACCATGAATAACGATGTTTACGTGATCCGCTTTCATGACACCGAGGTTGGCTTCAGACTGGAGGGGGTAAGGGGTTCCAAAGAGAATATCCTGCATGTCAGTGGCCAGCATGGAGCCTCCCCATCCGTCTGCAAGGGCTGCACGGGTACCTTGCTTCATAAGGTTTTTATAATCCTGGTCAACGCCCATATGGGTGCGGTGCATGATTTCAACAATTTCTCTGTCAATATTTCTTGGGATCACGCCCATTTTTTTCCAGAGTTCATAGCGGGCTTTGGGCGCTTTCTTCACGCTCAGGACTTCTCCTTCAGCCTTGCCCCATTCACCTAATGCAACTTCTGCTGTTTCAAGTGCGACTTCATCAATGTCTCTGTCTAGTTCTTCTCCATCCACTTCAACAGTGGTGGCAACGCCAAGGTATTTGGCAACTTCAAGAAGTTTATCAAAATCTTTAATTTTATAAGCTTCTGTTTCTTTTCGAGCCGCAGACAGAAAGACTTCTGCAACACAGCGTCCATGATCAGAGTGGGCAGCTGCGCCGCCGGCTATCATTCTGATAAAGTTCCTTGCTGCGATGGTGTTGGCCGTCGCGCCGCAAAGGCCTTTTCTTGTGTCTTCTCCTTCAATCCCAGCCTTGGGAAGAGGGAGACGGCAGGGGCCCATGGAACAGTTTTTACAGCATGTGCCCTGCACGCCTATGGCGCATTGTTTCATTGTAAGGGCTCTGTCAAAAATTGTTTCAATCCCGAGCTCATGGGATCGGGCTATCATCTCCTGTGATGCCACATCTATGGAAGATGCAACAGGATCTGCCAGTTTCGGAGCTTCAACTTTTTTCTTTTCTTCTGCCATTAGAGGTTCCTCCTCATATTATTATGTTACTTAATTTTAAAAAACCATTTATGTCTGTAAATATAATTTTATTCTAAATAAA
>JAQICW010000389.1 GCA_027858355.1 Desulfobacula sp. | reverse complement strand
AATCAGGTCTGTTCCTACAATAATAATTTTGCGGTTATACCGGTCCACAAAAGCGCCTGAAAAAAAACCAAGGATTAAAGAAGGGATCAGGGAAGCTGCCAGCACCGCCGACATCTTTGCCGAGGACCCTGTTGTCTTCAACACCCAGAAAGACAGGGCGATATAATGGAATTTATCCCCGATCTGTGAAACAAACTGCCCGGAAAGCAGATAAAAAAAATTTCGATTGATCATTATTAACACGACTCCAAAAATAAGCTGAATTAAAACCAAGATGTTGTTACCAATGTACCCAAATAATGTCAACATATTTTTCAAAAACAACAACAGATGCTTTACCTGAAACCCGGATTCGTGTATATTTAAATAAAGCGTGCACCACCTGTGAACGAAAATATCATAAAACCCGTTCATTTATAAGGAGGATATCATGATCAAAGCCGAAGATATCATGGAAACAAATGTCATCTGCGTCTCCCCGGACACAGAGATACCCCGGGCCGTTGAAATTCTTTTAAACAATCATATCAATGGAGTCCCCGTAGTGAACGACAAAAAAGAACTGTTGGGAATCCTTTGCCAGAGCGACCTGATCTTCCAGCAGAAAACAATGCCCATCCCCCCGATTTTTACCCTCCTTGACAGTATCATTCCCTTGTCATCGTCCAAAAAACTGGAAGACACCCTGCAAAAAATTTCAGCTGCAACCGTTGACCAGGCCATGATCAAAAACCCCATTGCAGTATCTGCTGATACCCCTTTATCTGAAATTGCAAGCCTTATGGTGGAAAAGCATTTTCACACCATACCCGTGGTGGACGGCAAAAAACTTATAGGCATCATTGGCAAAGAAGATGTTTTAAAAACCCTGATACCAAACGAATAACCCAACATTGACTTCAACATTTTCCATCCCCAATATCCGTTTGTTTATTGCTTTTAAAGTCTTTTTTAATTCAAGATTCTACTACCCTGTCTTTACCATTCTGTTCCTTGATTTCGGCCTGACCATAGCCCAGTTTTCCATCCTCAATGCTGTCTGGGCTGCCACCATCGTTCTTGCTGAAGTGCCTTCCGGGGCTCTGGCAGATATTATCGGGCGGAAAAGGCTGCTGGTTTTTGCCACATCCATCATGATCATTGAGATTGGCATCATCAGTTTTATTCCAAAAACTAATCCTTTGCTTATTTTTATTGTTTTCCTGATCAACCGTGTCTTAAGCGGGCTTGCAGAAGCTGCTGCCAGCGGGGCTGATGAGGCAATTGCCTATGATTCCCTGGCAGCACAAGGCGATGTTCGCCAATGGGGCCGTGTGCTGGAAATCCTTGCGCGGTTTCAATCCATTGGATTTATTATTGCCATGAGTGTGGGAGCTGCCATTTATGACCCTGTCCTGCTTGAAAAGGTTTGCCGGTTTTTCGGACTTGCCATAACCTTTTCCCAGGAAACCACCATGCGGTTTCCCTTATATCTTACCTTGATTCTGGCAATCTGTGCATTTATCACCACCCTTAGAATGAAAGATCCAGATAAAAACCCCTGTTCAACGGATGTAAAAAAACCAAGGGTCCGACAGGCTTTCAGTCTCACGCTCAAGGCTGGCCTCTGGATTTTAAAAACCCCATTTGCCCTTTGTATCATACTTTTCGGCATGCTGTTTGACGGCATTATCAGAATGGTCATCACCCTTTCCAGCCAGTACTACAGGATGATCGATTTGCCTGAATCCACTTTCGGTATTATTGGATCTTTTGTCGCCATGTTCGGGCTTGTGATTCCTAAAATTGCCAAAAAAATTGCAGAAAACCATTCCCCGACCTATGCCCTTTGGATCACAACAGGGTTAACATTCACTGGCCTTACCACAATGAGCTTTTTCTGGCCCTATACGGGATTGATCCCTGCGCTGATCACTTTTTCCGCCATGTATTTTACTGGTTTTTTTGTCAGCTTTTATATGAACCAGGTCACATCGTCTGAACTGCGGGCAACGGTTTTAAGTTTTAAAGGCCTGGCCTATAATATTTCCTATGGCATTTTAGGCATTCTTTATGCCCTTGTTTTAAAAATCAAAAAACAGGGCTTTCCGGCAGAACCTGATGAAAATACCCTTTTTATGGATACTTTTTCCGGATTCCCCATCACCTTTATTCTCTGGTTTATTCTTTTAATGGCAGTATATTTTTTTGGCTTAAAAAAACCATCATTGAAATAATACTGGCAGGCGACGTGTCAGGGTCTTTGCCAAGATTAAACTTACCATTGAAAAGATGAACTGGCGCCTCCAGCACCCAGCTTTAGACTGAAATCTGCAAAATATTGTTTATTGCTTGAAGTGGAGTCATAATAAAAACCGATAAACTAAAAATATTTTTTGTCTAAGGTGGTGGGGAAGTTGTGTGTAGCATTTATAACT
>JAQICW010000382.1 GCA_027858355.1 Desulfobacula sp. | reverse complement strand
AAACAGATTCTTGGGTCTTCCGGCGGTTCAATGTCATTTTCAAGGAGACTTGTGATCTCTATTTCCAGGGCGCCTGCAATTTTATTCAATGTGGAATAGGGCGGTGCTTTTTCAGATCGTTCAACCTTTGACAAATAGCCTTTTGTGAGGCCTGTGAGGTCTGCAAGCTTTTCCAGGGTAAAATGGTTTTTTTTTCTAAAGGTTTTTATATTTTTGCAAATTATTTTTTCATCCATGGAAATCTCCTTTTAACAATCTCCTAATTGCCATAGACAACTCCCGGCAGCCAGGTAACAAGGCCAGGCCAGATGGCAATTATGATCAGCCCGATAATTTGTAGAAATACAAAGGGGATAATCCCCTTATACACATCAATTGTGCGGATTTCAGGCGGGCAAACCCCTTTCAGGTAAAACAGGGAAGGCCCAAAAGGTGGCGTCATGAACGAGGTTTGTAAATTTACGGCAAACATGATGCCAAACCAGAGAGGATCATATCCGTATTCAACCACAATGGGTGCTATGATGGGAATATGAATAAAGGTAATTTCAATGAAATCAAGAAAAAAGCCAAGAATAAAGATAAAGATCATGACCATGGTTATAAGCTGCCATCCGCTCAGATTCATGCTATTGATAAATTTTCGGAGAAGATCATCGCCTCCTAACCCTCTAAAAACAAGGGCAAAGCAGGTGGCGCCCATGATGATGATAAAAACCATACAGGTCATTCGAATGGTTCCCTTGGCAACATCATGCAATAATTTAAAGGAAAGTTTTCCATTAATAGCAGTGAGAATAACCGAACCAACCGCTCCCATGGCACCTGATTCTGTGGGTGTGGCAATGCCGGCAAAAATAGATCCAAGTACAGCAAGAATTAAAAACAGTGGCGGTATCAGGGCTTTGAAGATTTTCAAGATAAAGGTCCTGTCAAACACAGGGCCTTTTTCCTGGGGTGCTGGGACGTGCTTTGTCCCAAAAAATGAAGCCAGCCAGATATACAGGCAATACAGGACAACCAGAATCATTCCTGGTATCACAGCGCCAATAAACATATCGCCTATGGGTACCTCCATTACAGGTCCCAAGAGCAGCAAAACAATACTGGGCGGGATTATCTGACCCAGTGTTCCCGAGGCGGCAACAGTGCCTGCAGCAAAAGATTTTGAATACTTGTGCTTGAGCATGGTGGGCAAAGACATCAAGCCCATTGTCACAACTGTTGCCCCGACAATGCCCGTGGACGCGCCCAATAATGCTCCCACAATGATAACTGAAATGGCAAGGCCGCCCCTTACATTCTGGAAAAGCTCTTCCATTGTTTCCAGCAATGCTTTTGCAAGCCCGGATCTTTCCAGCGCAAGGCCCATAAAGATAAACAATGGAACAGCCATTAACATGGTATTGTTCATTATGCCCCACATGCGCAGGGGCAAAAGGTCAAAAAAGCTGGGATGCAACCCGATAAGGCCAAAAAGGAAGGAACCCCCCATCATGGTAAAAGTGACGGGGAATCCTCCCATTAAGGCAATGGTCAATACCAGAAAAAGCCACGCAGCCAGATAATCAGCAATCCAGAATGGTAAATAATCAATCAGCATTTGATCTTCCAGTCTGTGATACAATAACGATTAACATGAGTCTTTAATACCATATTATTAATCTTCCAAGGGTTTTCCCAAAAGAAAAAAAGCGCTTCTTACACAAAGCAGAAGTCCTTGAATCAACATTAAAAAATAACCTATCGGCAATGTTGCCTTTAATAAAAACCTTGCAGGAATGCCGCCGGGATTAATGGAAACTTCTCCGATTTCATATGCGACAATAACCCATGGAATGGTTGTGGTAAGAACTACATAGCAGGAGGGAATCTATAAAAATATGACACCGAATAAATTAATTAAAGCCTGTGTTTTTCTATCCATAATTGAATAAAAAATATCCACACGGACATGTCCCTCATGCAGCAGTGTATAGCCTGCACCCATCAGAAAAATAAAAGCAAACACATGCCATTCCAGTTCAGCCATAAACACAAAACTGGTATTAAAAACATAGCGTAAAATCACATTACTGAAGATGACCAGAATGAAGATAAAAACCGCAGATGTAACAATAACACTGCCAATCCATTCATTGATTCGATCACAAAAAAGAACTGCTTTTTTAACTGTTTCCATAAATTTAAGCCATTGTGTTCCAATAGACTTTTTCAGACATCTTTCCCCAGACAGCTGTCTTTGCCTGGAAGGCTATATAATCTTGATGCACTTTTAAGGCAAAGGGGTCTTTCTGGGACTCTTCTTCAATCACTTCTTTGGATATGATTTTTAATTTTTTCAGTATGTCTTCAGGATAGACCTGTACATCCACATTGTGTTCTTTCACTAGAGTGTCCAGGGCGGCACCGCTCTGGGCATCAAATGCAGCCAGGGTTCTGATATTAATATCAGCGGCTGCAATATCAAGGATTCGCTGAAAATGCTTGGGCAGGTCATTGTATGCTTTCTTGTTAAAGAAGACATCCAGTGTGGGACCTTGTTCATGCCATCCTGGAGTGTAGTAATATTTAGCGACCTTATAAAGCCCGAGCAATATATCATGGACCGGTCCTACAAATTCAGCCGCATCTACCACGCCTCTTTCCAGGGCTGGGAAGATTTCACCCGGTGGTACAAACACGGTTGTGACGCCCACCTTGGAAAGAACTTTTCCCGCAATACTTCCGATGCGCATTTTCAAGCCCTTAAAATCTTCCAGAGAATTGATTTTCTTCATGTACCAGCCACCCATCTGCATACCTGAATTTCCAATAATTCGGGGCACAAGATCAAACCGGTCATACAATTCATTCATCAGGGTCTGGCCATTGCCCTCATAGAACCAGGAGTTGACTGACTGGGCATTCATTCCAAAGGGGATAGAGCCAAACCAGTTAAACGCCGTTGATTTTCCAGCCCAGAAATAGGGAGACCCCGTACCCATCTGAACTGTTCCCTTGGACACGGCATCAAACGCACCCGGAGGAGGTACCAGTT
>JAQICW010000266.1 GCA_027858355.1 Desulfobacula sp. | reverse complement strand
CTTCAAAATCATCTGAAGGGTTTTTAATAATCCCCAAATAGATATTTTCTCCATTTTTCCAAAACAACGATTCCATCATCTTGGAGTTATCTTCTGTAAAAACTCTTACACGGGGTTTTAATCCTGCTGAATCTAAAACACTTGAAATGATTTCACGCCAATTTTCACCAGACTCTGAAAATCTGAAGTGAGAGCTCCAGTATTTTATGGGGCTGAGGTTAAGATAACAGGTAAAACCTTTCCTGGAGATATTTTTGACTATAGAATCAGGCGATTTCTTATTTTTTGAAATCCTATTAGTATCTTTGTTTTTTGTACCCCGCTCAAAAATCTCAATATCCTTATAGTCAAAAGCCCCTTTGTAATAAGTAAATCTTTCATTAAACAAGCTTTGATATTTTTCTCCATTGATTTCAGTAATACCTTTTCCATTCAGGTATCCTGCAGTATCATCCCGCTGAATACCAAAAAGGTCATCCAATATTCCTGTTTTTCTCCATTTGCCATGTTCATCAAATAACCCGCATAAATTGTCCGCAATAATTACACCGCCCTTTTCTACAAATTGCCTGAAAGCATGGGCTTCTTTTTTGGACAGGCAGATGGTTTTTGGCAAAACAATAACCTTAAAATGCCTGTTCAAATCAATTTTTGATTCTTTCACATCCAGATAGTTTATAAAATCATATTGATACCCCAGATCTTCCAGGGTTTTGCACCAGGCTTTCCGCAAAACTCCTGAAGACTGGTTCTCATTATCAATGGAACTGAGTCTTTTGGGCCAGGTTTTTCCATGAACAAGCGCATCCATGGCCCATCCGGCCTGTATGCTGGGATGGGAGTAATAAATTCCAATGGGATCTGGAAAAAACAATGAATTCTTGTTCACAATATATTCACTGATTTCCCCCTGAACAGTGTCAAACACTTTTTTCAGAGACTGAATATGATCCGACGGCTGTCTCTTACCATTAACTTTTTCAAACCATCCTTCAGGCCAGGCAATGACTGCCTGATTCCCATGAAACATATTATACCATAGAAACCAGGAATCCATTTTCATATTTTTTGATGAAAAAAAAGTGCGCATTCTAATTTTTTTTGGATCGCTCCAAAAAGATCTTAGAATTTCATTTGTCCCATGAATATCATAAGCTTCCATCCACTGAACGGCTCTGGACAACATTCCATAATCATAGCCGCCCCAGACAGACGGGGCCTGACCGCCTACAAACCCCGCAGGCGTATCAGGATCAATCGTGTTTGAATAGTGAACAAGTTCCGAAAGTATGGTTGAGAACTGGATGTCCATAAAATGTCTGAAATCCATCCAGGCTGACAGGTTCCATCCGGAAAAGTACTGATTTGACAAGTTTTTCCGAATCTGCTCAAACCCCTGGGGAAAAACATCTGAAAACGATTTAAAATCTGCATCCCATTGTTGGTTCAAGGCCTCAATGGTATGATACTGCTCCTTGAGCCATTTTCTGAACCATTCTAAAGAAAGAGGTGAAATATCAACATCTGACGGATTTATAAATGTTCCCAGTGAAATTTCATCATCCAGGGCATAGGCAATGACTTTTCCTTTTTTTAAATCTAAAATATTTTTATGAATATGTGCCTTTATTTCTTTGATCACTTTCGGATCAGCGAGTGATAAAGGCCTTTCCAGAAGACTGCTCTTTTGTGTAACTATATTTTTATTTTCTTTTTTAAGAAACAGATATCCCTTATCTGCCACATGGCCGGCATAATATGGAAAATCTTTTTCAATTGACAAATTAATCCGCTGATGCTGACCCGCCCCCCTGTCAATCTGGAACCCGCCAAGCCCCATTTCCCTGTATAAATCATAATCCTTTAATACATCTGTTCGATATGGCCAAATCAGAATTTTAAAACCCGAAAAATCAAAAGCCTGGGAGATACTGATAAGAGACAAAAAAAACAAAAAAACCAGGATAATAATATCTGCTGGTTTATTTTTTACTATATTCAAAAGCACCGATATCTATAGCCCCATCACTTGATCTTGGAACAGCCCTGGGAAAAGGAGAGGGAACAAATCTCACCTTTGCAGGCAGTTTTCCATCACCCGCATTAACCAGCAAAGAATCTTTTCCAGGTTGGTAGGGTGAATTGTCTTTGCCTGACAATTGTTCAACGCCGCCCTGGAAACTATTTAAAAAGCCCTGGGTTTCTGTTCCAGAAGAAAACAAATTATTACTACCTGTTACCTGCCCATTGCCAGACCATATTTTTTTCCGGCCAAGCATGACATTATTTTGAAGACTGGCTTTACAATCTGAACGATTTATATATAAAAACCCTTCATCCGTAGTAACCTTTGAGATCATGGTATTATTAAAGAAATAAAGCTTGCCCGACCGGCTTCCCAGCTGCTTTTGATCCTTATCCAAGAGATCTCCTCCAAAAAGTATCATTTTTGGATTTTTAATATTTTTCCCATGGGTAATAAAGTTACCATATACAAATGCATCCTGGTCACCATATTTAAAGTTTTCAACCAGGTCAATCTGGCGGCTCATCCCTCCGGCAATCCAATTGTATCTGATTACAGTCACATTGCTTCTATCCTTTATATTATTTCCATCTGAAAACAGCTCCCCGAACCGATTAAATTCAATCAGGGTTTTGCGTGCCTGGATATAGACATTGTGTCCCCACCCCTTCCGGGTAAAATCTCCATTATTATAAATTCGGCTGTACCCTAAATAAAAATGGTCTGTATTTGGATATGTATTGGTTAGTACCCCCATGCCGCAGGAATGGATAATACAATTTTTTATTAGCAGATATTTTCCTTTCCATAAAAATATCCCTGCTGCATTTTTCGTGTAGCTTAAATTTAAATTATTAAGGCGATAAAAGCTTTTATTATTTGCATTTTTTAATTCAAGGTTTTTGATAATAATAAAATCCGCAGGTTTACAGTCTCCTATAATTATCAGCCCCCTGCTGTAATGACTTTCCATACAGAGTTTTTGAAAATGTACAGCACCTGAACCGTCAATTACAGGTAAATTCCCGTTTTTATCAGGAACACCTTGAATCCTAATGGGATTTTTTCTGGTTCCTGAGCTGTTAAGAACCAGCTTTTCCCTATAGGGCCTGCTTTTTTTATAAATATTGACAATATCCCCCGGCTTTAAACTATCCCAGTTAAACTCTCTAAAATAAGAATACTGCCTGCCATCACCAAATTCATAGGTGGCAGCAAATCCGGAAGATAAAAACAAAAGCCAGATTAAAAAAACATAACCCAGCCTGATTCCCATATATTTATTTAAAAGAAGCAACGTTTGATACCACATACCGGTATTTACCCGAGGCATCCCTTGGAATCCCATCGGTCATTGAAATTTTCACATTTACACTGGTGCCCATTCTTTTCTGGATGCCTTTTACAATACGCTCAGCACCATTGTCAGGATAAATATCTTCATGAACTTTAAGAAGCACCTCTACCTCATCTATCTTGTGCTGGATAATTTTAAACTCATCAACCCCTTCAATGTCTCTTACAACATATATTACAGAAAGTGCATGCTGCCACCTGCCGTCCGGTGTTACAACAAAATCCGTTGTCCTGCCCTGAATATTCTGTATCGTGCGCCATGTCCTGCCGCAGGCACACCCATTCTTCCCCGGCTGGGCAACATCCCCGGTCCTGTATCGTATAAAAGGCATTCCCCAGGCATCCAGGTGAGTCAACACGATCTCACCGTTTCCCCCGGTGGCGACTTCTTTCCCATCTTGCAAAAATTCAACAATATAATTGGACTCAATAATATGATACTTGCCTTCCCTGCATTCATGGCAGACAAATCCGCCTTCCCTGCTGCCGTAACAATCGGTCACAGGAATCTTGCCAAAGCTTTTTGAAATAATTTCCCGCTGATGATCGTATAAAACTTCAGCCGTGGAAAAAACCACCTTTACGCCTTCATTATCCAGTTGATACCCCATTTTTTTGGCCATTTCACAAAACAGCGCAATGGTGCTGGGATACCCAAACACGCAATCAGGCCTGAATTTTTTGATTTTGCTGATCATATCAGGAATCTGTCGTTCAGATATCTCAAAGGCACTGATCAGAAGATCATTGGTCAGCATATCCCTGATATCTTTCACCTTATCCTGCTTGGTAATTTCCAGGGGAGATCCCCATAAATACAATTCCCTGCCACCAATATCAATGTCCCACCACCTATGGGTAAGCGCCCTTGCTGCCGCGTCATAGGCCTGCCTTTTCCTGTCAAAATAGAACACAAGGGGTTTGCCTGAGGATCCGCCGGTATTGTATCTTTGCAGGCCACCCGGAGAATCCTTCCATTTCATGTTCTCAATATTTTTACGAATCTCTTCCTTGGACAGCAATGGCACCACCTTAAAGTCCTCAATACTTTGCATTTTTTCAGGATCAAATCCTGCATCAAAAAACCTTTTCTGATAAAAGGGAATGTTTTTTTGCGCATGCACCAATAATTCTTTAAGCTTGAAAAATTTAAGCGCCTCTATCTTATCTTCCGGCAGATATTGTTCTTTTTCAAGATTGTCTAAAAATTTATACGTATCCCTGCCAAGTATTTTTTCATGAAGCGGAAAGATTAGATGTTTTACGAGTTTATTGTACACCGCTTACCCCCTTTCACATTTCCTTAAATTAAAAACGGATTTTGATTGTTATCCCTTGAATAAAATATGGATACAAAAGCGATAAAATAAAAAAGAAACAAAATTCGTGGTGAATCAAACAAACTACCAACAAGCCCTACAACAAAAAAACAGCTAAATGATGTAATAC
>JAQICW010000260.1 GCA_027858355.1 Desulfobacula sp. | reverse complement strand
TGTAAATGAAGTCATTGCCAACAGGGCTCATGTTCTGCTTGGCAATGAGCTTGGAAAGTCAAAGCGCCTTGTTCATCCCAATGATGATGTGAATATTTCCCAGTCTTCAAATGATACCTTCCCAACAGCCATGAATATGGCGGCCTGCAGTATTATAACAGATCATACCATTCCCGGCTTACAGTCATTGAAAGTATCATTGGAAAAGAAAACCCGAGACTGGAATAAGATTGTCAAAATTGGCCGGACACACCTGATGGATGCAATCCCTCTGACACTGGGCCAGGAATTTTCAGGATATGCATCCATGCTGGATTATGGCATTAAGGCTTTGACGCAGACCTTGCCCCATCTGTCCGAACTGGCACTGGGTGGAACGGCAGTGGGAACAGGTCTGAATGCACCCCATGGGTATGCCGAAAAGGTGGCCCAGGCCATTGCCGACTTGACAGGCTATCCCTTTGTGACAGCGCCCAATAAGTTTGAATCCCTGGCCGCCCATGATGCTATTGTTGCCTCACACGGGGCTTTAAAAACCCTGGCAGTGAGTCTTATGAAAATCGCCAATGATATCCGGCTTCTTGGCTCGGGGCCCCGATGCGGCATTGGCGAGCTGCTGCTGCCGGAAAATGAACCCGGGTCCTCCATCATGCCGGGAAAAGTCAACCCCACCCAGGCAGAAGCGTTGACAATGGTGTGCGCCCAGGTCATGGGCAATGATGTCACCATTAACATTGGCGGAGCAAGCGGACATTTTGAACTCAATGTGTTTAAGCCAGTGATCATTTATAATTTTCTGGAATCAGCGAGGCTTTTGGGGGATGCAGCCTCATCGTTTAAAAATAATTGTGTTCAAGGCATGGAACCAAATTATGAAAATATTGAAAAATATCTTCAGCAATCGCTTATGCTGGTGACGGCCTTGAATCCCCATATCGGTTATGAGCAGGCCGCCAGGATTGCAAAAAAAGCCCATCAGGAGAATAAAACCTTGAAACAGGCAGCAGTTGAACTGAAACTTGTATCCAATGAACAATTTGATGAGTGGGTTGATCCTGAAAAAATGATTGGAAACACATAAAAAAAGCCTGGAAGAGTTCTTCTTAAGGTTCTCCCTCAATATTTGCCTTGCATAAAAAAAAAGCATATACTATTTGAAAAAATCGTTAAAAAACAGGAGACAAATGCCATGGATCATCATGTGACCGTGTTTAAACCATATCCTTTTAAAAAGGGCCAGAAGATAAATATTGATGGATCAAAGAGATCAGAGGACTGGGAAGTTGTTGGTTTAAGTGACACCAAAGTTACCCTTCAATGCCCGATTTCAAAAAAACAAGTGATTTGGGACAGGTTTTGTTATTTTGTTGAAGACAAAAATATGAAATGGCCCAATGAATGAGAGACCAGTGACTGAGACGTGAATAAAGGATAAAAAAGAATGAAAGTCATACTCTTAATGGCTGTTACAGCAGACGGGATGATTGCAAGAAATTCCATGGAATTAATAGACTGGACGGGCAAAGCTGATAAAAAACATTTTGTCCAGATTACCCGGAAAGCAGGGGCCATGATCATGGGCTCAAAAACATTTGATACCATAGGCAAAGTCTTACCAGGACGTAAAAACATTGTTATAACACGGGATAAAACAAGGACAAACCAGGGAAGTGATTTAATATTTACCAGTCAAACACCAAAAGAGATCATAAATGAACTTCCGGCCCAGGGATTTGACTCTGTAGCGCTCATTGGCGGATCCGTTGTGAACACGCTTTTTATGAAAGAAAACCTTATAGACGAGGTTCATATTACAATTGTACCAAGGCTTTTTGGGAAAGGACTGTCCCTATTTAATGAAATCCTGGATACTCAATTGGAATTGATAGATATTCAAAAAATTGATCAAGGTCACGTTTTATTGAAATACAGGGTTAAAAAATAAATTTTTTAAAGAGGGAAGATCCATGCTGGACAAAGTGGAACGACAAGAAATTATTGCACTCATCAATCGTGAAGTTATTCCGGCCCTTGGCTGTACCGAACCTGTGGCAGTTGCCCTGGCAACGGCCAAATCAAGGGAAGTCCTTGGAGAGGTTCCGGAAAAAATACAGGTCTTTGTCAGCAGCACTATTTGTAAGAATGGAATGGGGGTGGGGATTCCAGGTACGGGCATGGTTGGTTTGCCTATTGCTGCAGCCCTGGGAGCTGTCTGCGGCAATTCAAAGGACGGGCTTGAAGTTCTCAAACAGGTGAATGATGAAAATCTTAAATCAGCCCGCAGTATGGTGGATGAAAAAATGGTTGAGATAAAGGTAAAGGACGGGACGGATAAGTTATACATTGAAAGCATCTGCAAGGCTAAAAGCCATATCTGCCGAACCATCATTTCCCATCGTCACACCAATATCATTTATGTTGAAAAGGATGGAAAAGTTGTTTTCCAGGAACTTGAAACGCCTTTATCCACGGAAAAACCTGACACCAAAATAAATCTTTGTGTTGCAACTGTTTATGAATTTGCAAGCCAGGCGCCTCTTGATGAAATTAAGTTTATCCTGGAAGGTGTCAAACTCAATGAGGCTATTTCAAAAGAAGGCATGACCAGAAAATATGGCCTTAAAACCGGGCTTACCATACAGACAAATATTACAAGAAAATTTATTGCCGATGATCTTGTATCCCATGCCATGTCCCTGACGGCTGCCGCATCCGACGCAAGGATGGATGGGTGTGATCTGCCCGTGATGAGCAATTCCGGCAGTGGTAACCAGGGGATTACCACCATCCTTCCTGTGGTGGCCGTGGCGCAAAAGACAGGTGCCAGTGAGGAAAAATTAATCCGGGCACTTATCCTGAGTAATTTGATGGCCATTTATGTCAAGCAGTACATAGGTCAGCTAACTGCATTGTGCGGCATCCTGACGGCAGCAACGGGGGCGGCCTGTGGGGTCTGCTATCTTTTGGGCGGTGATCTGTCTCAGATCGGCGGCACAATAAAAAACATGGCTGCCAGCATAACCGGTATGATATGTGACGGTGCTAAACAGGGTTGTGCTCTTAAAGTATCAGCCGGTGTCAGTTCTGCGGTTTATTGTGCTTTGCTGGCCATAGAAGGCAGCTATGCCACCAAGACAGATGGAATTATTGCCGAGGATGTGGACCAGACCGTTAAAAATATAGGCGAACTTGCCACAAAGGGCATGCTTGAAACCGACCGGCATATCCTTAACACCATGATTTCAAAATAATAATTTTTTTATGGCAGATCTGATATTATTTACAGATGGCAGTGTGAATCCTCAGACAAAGATTGGATATGGGGCATATCTGGCGGTACCTGAAGAAAACCTTTCATTGGATTTGTTGAAGACGAAGGTGAAAGTGAAAAGATTTGAGCAGACATCTTCAACAAAACTGGAATTGCAGACCTTATTATGGGCGATAGGTGATATTCAAGCACTGGGGCAAAGGGTGATGGTATACACGGATTCTCAAAATATTATCAGTTTACAACAAAGACGCGATCGGCTTGAGAAAAATGATTATCAATCAAAGAAAAATAAGCGAATCAAGAATTATAAGCTGTATCAGGAATTTTATCGGATCATTGATCAATTGGGCTGTGAATTTGTTAAAGTGCGTGGCCATAAGGTGTCGAATCAGAAAGATGAGATTGATAGACTTTTTACACTCGTGGATAGAGCTTCAAGAAATGCACTCAGGGCAGATAATCAATAAAAGGGATTGATCTGGTGGGTTTTTCCGGGGTAAAAGGGTTATGAAAGATAATAAAAAGAAGAAAAATATCATCATCAGATTTATGGAATGGATTATCAGAGGTAATAAAAGGGCTGCCCAAAAAGGTGATCTGTGTAAATCATGAATCAGTAAAAAGTAAACTGCCGGTCAGGCAGATTTTATTAAAAAAATAAAAAAGAAGAGAGATATATGAGTGTAGAAATAAAAGGGTTGTTACAAAAAATTAATTTTATTGAAACTGATATGGAGCTGCATAAACAGATCCTTGTTTCCATACCACCTGATAATAAAACAGAAATGGAAACCATTATTGCTAAGATCGCAGACCAGAAACAACAGATCAATGCATTAAGACAGCAAATTAAGAAAATAGATGAAGATGAATATAACAAGATCATTGCCATTGAAAAGGCGGCTGAGATTTTTCGGCAAATTGCAAAGGACAAAAAATTTGTCCAGGTAAATACCTTAAATGAATCAGGTGTTTGTTTTATTACATTTAATGATGGAACAAGGCTTGACTGCCTGGTCACGGCAAAAGAAGAAAACGGGAACTGGACGGTCCTCACTTTGGAGGGAGAAACAAAAGAATATCCCAAGGGGCTTATTCAATAAGGGGAGAAAATGTTGAATTTCAAAATATTGCTTAAAATATCCTTGGCCGGGGCTTCCGGAGTTGTCATTCTGTTTGCTGCAATAGCTGTTGCATCATCCCAGGAGAAAATTCATATTGATCAATTTATCTCGCCTGAGATCTGTAGTGGATGTCATGGCGAAATTTTTGAACAATGGGAAAACTCAATGCATAACCTTTCCCATAAAGATCCTGTTTATTTAAGGACGGCACAATTTCTTCGAAAAGGCCTGGCAGATGAAGGAGAAATTCAAGAGGCTGAATCCTGTGTAAAATGTCATACACCAGTGGGGAATGTTACCGGGTTCCCTGAAAAACTTTCAGATGATTTATCTAAGACCCCTGAGATTGCAACCCAGGGGATTCAATGCGATTACTGCCATTCAGCTATTACAATAAAACAGATGTATAATAATGGTCTTGTGCTGAAGCCGGGCCAGGGAGAAGATGAGCCTGGCATAAAGTATGGCCCTTTTGATGACTCAATTCCTGATTTTCATGAAGCCCAATACTCAAAACTGCATACTGAATCACAGATTTGCGGAACCTGTCATAATGTTAAGCATGTGGCGTTTGGAACTGACCTTGAAACCACTTACACGGAATGGCAGAACAGTCCTTACAATTCAAAAGATCCTGCCAAAAGAATTGAATGTCAAGGCTGCCATATGTACCAGAGACCGGGTATCCCAGCCACAGGATCCACTCGGCGGCCTGAAAATCCGGGTGCAGCAACTGATGACAGTGATGAAAGACTCCATATTTTTACCCATTATTTTGTGGGGGGCAATTCATCGGTTCCAGGAACTTTTGAGGGCCGGGACAAAGATCAGATGGCCATTGAACGGCTTCAAAATGCTGCAACCATCTTTGTTGATACATCCTTGATCAATGAAAAAAAGTTGAATATCACCGTGGTCAATACGGGTGCCGGGCATTCCATACCCACAGGGGTTGGTGATCTTCGTCAGGTATGGCTTGAAATTACTATTCAGGATAAAGCCAATAAAACAAGCTTTCAGACCGGTGTCTTAAATGACAAACACGAATTATCCAAAGATGCAGTGATTTTCCAGACGGTTTTTGGTGATGAAAAAGGAAATGAAGTTATAAATATTGCAAAGGCAAGACAGGTTCTTAAAGATAACAGGATAAAGGCAAAACAGAGCGTAATGGAAACTATAGATCTTCCTTTGGTTCCCCAAAAAGATGCCATGATAATCGTCCGGTTATTATACCGCGGTATGCCCCAGAAAATTTTAAACATGATACCGGGACAACCGTTTGAAACCTTGCCAATAGTAGAGATGGCAAAGGTTCAAAAGCGAATTTAGAACGGCCAGAAGTTATTGTCATTCCATAGGTTTTCCATTAAAGATGCTTCAAGAGCCATCAGTTTTTCCAAATGGGTCTTTTCCCAGGTTGAAAGCCAGTTGTACATTTTCTTTTCTTCCGGATCAGTGGCTTCTTTGGACCTTTGGTTGTACATCTTAACAGCCTTTTCCTCAAAACTGATAGCCGCGGTAATGGCCGTGGCCTCAAAGCCGGCGGCATTGATCTTGTCTTTTAAGGTTTCATCAAGAATATCCGGTGCAGTTACAGCTCCGCCGTCATTCTCAAAACCGCCTGCCATGAATTTGCCGCTTTTCATATAGGCTTTAAACTGTTTTTCAAGAATATTCATGTGTTCCTGCTCATCATCAGCAAGATCTTTGAAAAAGGCTTTGACCACATCATCTTTTGCATGATCCATGGCTTTTTCGTAAAGGCTTTTGCCTTTTCTTTCCATGAGGAAGGCATTTTTTAATATGGTTAATGTGTTTGATTTGTCCATGTTCATTCTCCTGTTTCAGGTTGAAGGATTCAGAAGTTGCATTGCTTGTTGAGCATTGCTATGGGTTTTGACATATCCAAAATGTGGCTATGGATTTTATCCAAATCGTCACCCGATATGCCCATCATAAGATCGCATTTATCAATAGCGGATTTCATTCTGCAACCCAATCCCAGAAAGGTAATGTTTGGTTCTCCTTTCAGTAGAGGCAGTACGGTTATGTCTGAGCAGCCTCCTAAGGCTCCCCCTGATTGGGGCAGATTCATTTTTCCGCCTTTTTCATAGTTCAAGGCATAAAGAAGCCACATGATCTGTTCACTGTTCGCTGTGAATATCAATACTTGTGGCCTTTTTTGAAATTCAGACAATGGGGCGATAAAGGCGGCTTGGGTTTCGCCTTTTGGAAGATACATTGAGTTTAGAATCGTATCAGAGGACGCTTCTTCCGTACCAAAGAGCCCGATGCCGTATTTTTCCAATACCCCGTCATCCAGATAGGCTTCCATATCCTTTTCGAATCCTAATACTGATGTGCCTAATTTGCACCCCATTTGTTCCTTCCTGAGAAGAATGGTTTCACCTTTACCTGCTAATATCAATGCCTGGCAATAGCTTTTTAATTCCTTTTGGTTGAAAGAGATACCTGCAGGCAATGAATTTGTATCACTATAAAGAGTTACCCCTACTGGTTCGTACTGAAGTGACAAACTGTTAATCAAATCTTGAGAAATGCTCTGGTATTCCTTCATAGAATTCTCCTTCAGGCGGTTATTTAATGAATTTTTGATCCTTAAATTGTATCAAGAGAAATTATAGTTGTAAATAGAGATTTAATTGGAAGATGGCTCAATCAAGATGGCTCAATCAAATGAACTAATCTTTCACTCAATTTATTACAAAAAAATACAAAAAATTGAACCGAGCTATTCTGTCAATTAAGTCCCCTTTCCGCTGCCGACAAAAGACCCCGGATTATCCCTGTAATTTTTTTTTCCCAATGCCGGATTTAAACATGAATACTATCATTAACCGTCCCGGGTTTTCTACATCATAGCCAAACGCAACATCCTGTGTTTGAGTAAAGAGTGGCACAAGAGGCGTTTTAAA
>JAQICW010000214.1 GCA_027858355.1 Desulfobacula sp. | reverse complement strand
CTTGAAAACAACTCTTAAAAATCAAGTTGACCAGAACTATGAAATATTATAAACTATTTTTTACATGTCCATCAATCTAAATATTGATGGACATGTAAAAAGTCAGATTTTGGCATTTTTTTAGCCGTAATATACTGAAATTATTAATAGCGATTTTGCTATTTTCGACTTTTTACGAGACCATCGAATATTAAAAGTATTATTTTTTTTAAAAGATTCTGGGGAACAAACGTTATTGCAATATCAAATGAATAAATAAGCGATCAAAAAAAAACAAAGGAGAAGAAAATTATGAAAAAAACAATGACGGTTATGATTATTGGCATGTTTTTCATTGCAATGGCAGCAATGGTATCTGCCGGGGAGAAGGCACCCCAGAAAGTCGTTGATCTTGCAAATTCAACTTTGGTAGATTTGGGAACTGATCCGGTCGTTGTAAGCGCTGTAAAAGCTGAAAATGCAAAGGGAAAGACGTTGGATCAGATTAAAGATATGGACGAAAAGTGGAAAGCTTTTGCAGGTATTGCTGATTATATGAAAACTATAATGGATTCTGAGTGCGCAAAACACCTGTATACTATTCAGGAAGCAGCCCATTATTATGCAGAAATCTTTGTCATGGATAATCAAGGCGCCAACGTGGCCATGACGGATAAAACTTCGGACTACTGGCAGGGCGATGAAGCTAAATTCAAGAATTCGTTTGCCGATGGCAGCGGTGCTGTGTTCGTTGATGACGTTAAATTTGACGACAGCTCCCAGGCCTATCTGGTGCAGGTATCGGTTCCGGTCAAAGACGGAGACAAGGTTATCGGCGCCATCACATTTGGTATTGATGTCGATAAAATAGAATAGGCCGTCCAAAAATCAAAAAGGGGCTTGTCTTTTGGAAAGCCCCTTAGAAAGGAGTCTGCAATGGAATGGTTTAACAACCTTAAAATATCTGTAAAGCTCGTCTTCGGTTTCTCCGTTATGATTGTATTCATGGGAATAATTGGCTTTACAGGATATCGAAGCGCAAAGAATATTGAGCACAATTTAGACAATATATTTACTGTGCGGTTACCAGCCGTTTTAAATTTGATTGAGGCTGATCGCGATCTCCAACAGCTATTAGTGTCGGAAAGATCCATGATTTTTGCAAATGCCAGCTCGGATGAGTTCAAGAAACTGGTTGAAGATTATGAGGAGAACCTGAAGCAATCTGATGAACGCTGGGAGAAATATAAGGCTTTGCCTATCACGGATGAAGAAAAGGCGCTTATACCAAAATATGACGTGGCCAGGAAAGAATGGTTGACCATTTCCAAACAAGTGGTTGACGGACGAATTGCAGATACACGAGAGGGCCGCCGTGTAGCCCTTGATCTATCATTAGGAAGCGCAAAAGAAAAATTTGAGCAAATGAGGAATTATCTTAATACGCTGACAGAAATTAATATCAGCATTTCGCACAAAGACCATAAGATTTCATCCGATGCTTATCAAAGAACCATCATTATGCTTTTAGCCATATTGGGAATCGGTATTCTGATCGGTCTTTTTCTTTCCGTAATTATCAGCAGGGGTATTACCGGACCACTTAAGCAAGCGGTGATCGGACTGAAAGATATTGCGCAGGGAGAGGGAAACCTGACAACACGTCTTGAAATTAAAAATAAAGATGAGGTGGGAGAACTCTCGGAATGGTTCAATGTATTTATTGAGAAACTCCAGAAACTTATTATTGATATTGCAGGAAATTCTGAAAAGCTTGACGGATCTTCCAGCGGACTTTTGACCATTTCTAAAAAGATGTCTGAAGGCTCAGATAGAATGTCTGCCAAATCCAACACCGTGGCAACGGCAGCCGAGGAGATGAGTTCCAATATGACATCGATAGCCGCAGCAGCAGAGCAATCTTCAACAAATATAAGTATGATGTCCGCAGCAGCTGAAGAGATGACGTCAACGATTAATGAAATTGCCCAGAACACTGAAAAAACCCGGGTCTCAAGTAATCAGGTGGTCTCCAGAACAAAGCAGGCATCTGAAAATATTGATCATCTAAGCAAGTCTGCCAAGGATATCGGAAAGGTTGTGGAAACCATTAACGATATTTCAGAACAGACCAACCTTCTGGCATTAAATGCCACCATTGAAGCTGCCCGTGCAGGAGAAGCTGGTAAGGGATTCGCAGTTGTGGCAAGCGAGATCAAGGACCTGGCAAGGCAGACCGCAGAAGCGACCCTTGAAATCAAAGAAAAAATTGAGAGTATTCAAAGTTCAACCCATCAAACTGTTTCTGAAATTGAAGAGACAGCTACTGCAATCAATAGTGTGAATGAGATGATCGACACGGTTGCAGCAGCAGTGGAGGAACAGTCTGTCACCACAAAAGAGATCGCTTCTAACGTTACCCAAGCAGCCCAGGGAATTAAGGAAATGACCGAGAACGTGGCCCAGAGTTCAACAGTGGCAAATGAAATCGCAAAAGATATAGCAGAGGTAAATCAGGCGGCAAACGAGATGTCAAACAATAGTTCGCAGGTCAATGCCAGTGCCGGTGACTTGAATCAATTGTCAGGGGAACTTAAAACAACAGTGGACCAGTTTAAAATTTAAAAAAATACTTATCAACTTGAGAGTCTAAAGTTTTTTGCCTCTACATAGCCATAGATAGGTTGATCTCTTTTGGTTTCTAATTATTCGATAAATCGCGGTATGCTTGAAAGAGCCGAAATTATGAAAGAACTCTTCCTGGATTACGAACTTCACAGTTTCCTCAGATGGGATAAGTGAAGTAATTGTTCTCAGCCAGCCGTTATATTGTTTCCAGATTGTCACGTGAAAGTTCAAGGACAATATTTGTAATATGCCTGTGGCCGGATTCTGGATTAAAGTTCATTATAGCCGCTATTCTGGACGATGATCTTTTGAAGAAATTTTTAGAAAGTGAAAAACAAGCTATGAAAAATATTTTGGGTAAATTAAAAGACTTATGAACGGGAAATCCAATGAGATAAAGGCCGCTTTAGACAAAAGAAAAGAACTCTCTGAATACTTTAATACCCTTAAAGATGCACAAGATAACCAGCGAGAAAGAGGAAGATAAAAATTATATAAATAAACATCTGAAAACTCTAAGGGCAATCCTAGATAATTCCATCTTAAATGCAACTAATTTTTGGGAAAGCATTCTCACCCGTGCGATCTGTGACTACATCGCCAGCCTTACAGACCAGGAAGCAGTAAACGAATATGAAAAACTATACGCCGGACTCATGGAACTTGCCTAATGTGTGGAATCTGCGGTGTTTATGGGTCGAGTGAACCCTCCCTGACAACAAATATGTTGGATGCCCTGCTCCACAGGGGGCCGGATGGAAGAAAAATAGAACATTACCACTGGGGTTCCCTTGGATTCTGTAGGCTGGATATTTTTGGATCTGCTGGTGTCAACCAACCGGTCAAGACTGATGATCAAAAGATTGCCCTGGTTTTTAATGGTGAAATCTACAACTTTGATGAACTGTGCCAACTATTCCCTTCAAAGCCTATCCAGGATGAAGCCTTCCTTATCCTGGAATTGTATCTAAAATTTGGAGAAAAAGCGTTCAGCAAACTCAAGGGGATGTTTGCCATTGCCATCATGACGCCGGATAAATTGCTGTTGGTTCGGGATACCACCGGAATAAAGCCGCTTGTTTATTATACTTCCGGCAACAATTTGTATTTCGCATCCGAGATCAAAGCATTGTTGAGAAGCACCGACAAAATGATCCATATTGATAAGGATGCGCTTGCAGAAACTGCAGTATTCGGATTTGTCTTTGACCTTGAAAAAACTATGTTTAAAGGCATTAAGCAGGTCCCGCCAGGGTCATGTCTCTCTTTTTTCCGTGGGGAAATAAAGGTCACAAAATACAATGCTCTCAAGCCGTCCTTTTACGGCAGGGAAGTATGGAACTCTCCAGACACATTGACAAGATATTCAGACATAATGAATTGTGCTTCCCAATTATATCTTGGCCATTCAAAACATTCCCAGGCGGTTTATCTTTCAGGTGGAATCGATTCCACCCTAATGACATATTTTCTTCAACAAAATGCCAATGACCCCCTTGATACCTTTACACTATTTGATGATAAAGGTTGTGAAGATCTCATATACGCAAACAAAGTGGCCGCTGAAATCGGCACCAACCACATTGAATATAAAACCGGCTCGCGCGAATGTATCGATTTTCTTGATCATTATATTTATCACTATGAGTCTATTGTGACGGATGGAATTTTTTATGTCCTTGGGAGTCTTGCCTTTCACCTCTTGTCACATCAAATCAGCAAAAAACATAAAGTTGCATATTGTGGTGAAGGAGCCGATGAACTTTTTGGCGGATACTATTGGATGCATTCCCACCCCCTTGGTATAGGCGACAGACTCCGTGCAAGGTCAGCAAAAATCAATAATGGGGATACAGAAATAAACCAATATATAATGGAAAAGTTCCCTAATGATGACTCAAAAAAAGATGAAATGAGAAAAGAAATCTTTGATCTTCTAATGGGACCTGGCCTTACCAACTGTCACCTATGGAGCGTTGACCGATCAAGCTCTGCCTTCTCCTTTGAGGCCCGTCCTCTATTTTTATATGATGATCTTAGAGATTGGGCGCTTAATTTTTCAATTGAAAATAAAGTATCGCCTGACAAAAATACAAAACTCATCTTAAAAGAGTTTGCTGCAAAGACCAACATTCCCCTATTTAAAGATGTGGCTGCCAGAAAAAAAATTGGCATGCCTTACGCCCTGAACAACTCCCTGGAAACCCTTGTTACATTTTCAGAGAAAGCGTTTAAAAAGCAGCAGGGGGAAAAACCCCTGCCACATCAGGAATATGAAATGTACTTAAATACGGATATTGAAAAATATATGTTCGACAAATTCTACCACATTTTTATTAAAAACAGAGGTGTGGTTTCATGTGAGAAAGGTTATATATAATGGAGGCAATATTGGTATTGGATGCATTTTGGTGGATAAAAACTTTCAAGTGGTCACAGAAGGGCACAATCAGGTCTTTAAGCCGTATTTCAGAAGTGACCGACATGCAGAAATGGTGGTAATGGATGAGTTTGAAAATAATTATCAGGATGTCACCTGCATGACCGGCTACACACTCTACACTTCCCTAGAATCCTGCCCAATGTGCCTGACCCGTTTACTTGTAAGTGGGATCAGCAGGGTTTACCATGTCGCACCGAATGACTTTGGGGGTATGGTCCACCAAATGGATACAATGCCAAAAGTGTGGATTGGTTTGGCTGAAGGGAAATTTTTTAAACAGGCTGCTTGCTCAGAAGAACTTGTTGATATTTCGAACCGTATCTTTACTGTAAATCGAGACGAACTTGATAAAATCATTAAACAGCGTCAAGGCCAATAATACCATGACATGTATAAAAACAAATAAAGATGGCTGGTTCAATAGAATTACAAACCGATTGAGGAAAGCCTAAATGATCGTTAAGCGCTCAAAAGAGTTTCTTATCAACCTTTTAAGTGAATTGAGAAACCTACCGGCAAAAACCGAATGGTTGGAATTCAAACACCAGAATGACACACCAGAAGAAATCGGTGAATACCTATCTGCTTTAGCAAATTCGGCAGCATTCACAGGTAAAATTAAGGCCTATATGCTCTGGGGGATTGAGGACAATCCCCACAATATTAGTGGTACACTGTTTTCACCTCATAGCAAAAAAGTTGGAAATGAAGAACTTGAAAGCTGGTTGCTACGCCTACTTTCTCCCAAAATTAATTTCCATTTTTATGAACTCACTGTGGATTCCAAAAAAGTGGTTATCCTTGAAATTGGAGCAGCCTTCAGGCACCCTGTCCAATTTAAGAACACGGAATTTATTCGTGTCGGGTCTTATAAGAAAAAACTCAAGGATTATCCGGAAAAAGAGCGTGAACTTTGGCGTGTTTTTGATAAAACCCCTTTTGAACGTGAAATTGCCGCAGATAATATCCGTGCTGAAGAAGTCTTACAGTATCTGGACTATCCTGCCTATTTTGATCTTTTAAAACTGCCCTTGCCTGAATTCCGCGACGGTATTTTGTCAGCCCTTGAATCTGATGAAATGATAAAAAAAGGGTAACCGTTCACGGCCTCAAATGCCCCCATTGAAAATTGGAAAGACAGAAAGATAAAAGGCATTTTGTATCGCTACAATAATGGAAAAAATCTTAAAGATATACTACTGCTTCTACCGTTTCATCCTTGATTAAAATGTTGGATTAAAGGAGGGTGGCAAAAAGAAAATGGTATGTTCAATGACGTCTTAGGAAATATCGGCTTTATGATCAGCGTGAGAATTCAAGTATCACCCGGGCACAAGGGATGGGGCTGGATCATTATTGAAATACGCCTGAACTGCTTGCAGTATAAAATTGAATGCTGATCGACCTTGTAATGCACATGTTGCAATTACAGTCCATAAACGTTCGGAGCTTTTCCGTCCTTTGATGCTTCGTGT
>JAQICW010000128.1 GCA_027858355.1 Desulfobacula sp. | reverse complement strand
CTGAAATTAAAGAAATATTTTATAAAAATTAAAGCAGTACACAAACAAAGACCTTTTGGGAGTGCACATTCTTATGTGCAGGCAGAATCACAAAAACTTAAAATGTGAATTTCCCACCTCTTTTTTCTCATTTTATGTTGCAGGGCCTTGTTCCCCATATTTTGCATATAAATATGTGCAAAATGTCTATGTTCATAGGCACTCCTTTTTTTGTTTATATTTCAAGTACTTATATGGCTTGTGCTGTCATTTGCTTGACTTTAGTCCACAAACCTGTGCATTTTTTCTATTTTCCAGGGCTCTTAATTGTACTGAAAAGAAGTTTTTATGCAATAAATTAAGATGCTTGGCTCGATATTGATTTTTGTATTCTCCTGGCACAATCATTGCTCTTATATTTTTTTGGGAATTATGGATTTGTCTTTCGTGAATATTTTAGTGGATACTGATTATTGGAAAATTGCCAATCAGGACAAAAGATTGAAAAAAAAACATGGAAAGAACATGCAGAAACAAAATTCAAAGTTCATATTCAAGACTTCCGGGTTCATAGAACTATCCCCTTTGACACCACTCAGGTTAATAATGACAAACAATAAGGATCTGCGCGGGAATGAATCAATTCTTTTTGTTGACGATGAATCTTTTATTGTGCATGTCCAGCAAAAGGTCTTTGAACGGTATGGGTACAGTGTCGCACCTTTTGTCAGCAGCCTTGATGCACTGAATGAATTTAAAGCCCGACCCGGGATTTTTGACATTGTCATCTGCGATATGGCAATGCCGATCATGACAGGTCTGGAATTGGCACGCAGGATTAAACAGATCAGACCTGATATCCCAGCCATCATCTCTACAGGTTTCAGCGAACAGATCAATAATGATAATTATCGTGACATGGGTGTTGACGGTTTTTTAATGAAACCTTTTAGTAAAGAAGATTCCCTGAAGCTGATTCGACATCTTCTGGACAACAGATAGCCTCCCCCCTATCTGAGGTTCCTTTTTTTACCAGGTCAGCGGAGGTATCGTAGATAAGACACCCGGCACGGGCCTGGGGCTGACAACAGCCAAGCAATTGGTGGTATTGCACGGCGGAAAAATCTGGGTAGAAAGTGAAGGGTTGGGCAAAGGGAGCAGGTCATGATTCCAGGACTTCTGGATTGACAATATGGGGTATCTGTCGGTTTCTATAAAATTCGATGATATTCATGGCTGCCAGTACAGACATCTGATCCCTGGCCTCTATTGTTCCTGATCCTACATGGGGAAGAATGCAGGCATTTTCCATGGAGAGAAGCGGGTTATCCTTCTGCATGGGTTCCGGATTTGTCACATCCAGGCCGGTTCCCCAGATATCACCCTCCTGTATGGCATGGGCCAGATCTTTTTCATGATGGATTGGGCCTCTGGCAGTATTAATAAAAATTGCAGAGGGCTTCATTTTTTTAAAGGCTGACCTATTGAAAATTTCTTTTGTTTTTGGTGTCAATGCGCAATGAACTGAAAGCACATCGCTTTGTAAAAGAAGATCATCAAATTCGACATAGCTTGCATTCAGCAGTTTTTCAGCATCCTTATCCCTGGTTCTGTTATGATAAATAATATCCATATTATATGCATTTTTACAGCGCTGGGCCATTTTAACGCCGATGCGGCCAAGCCCGAAAATCCCTAAGGTTTTATTTTTCAATTCAATGCCAAGGTTTCCCGTTGGATTGAAATATCCCCACTGGCCTTTGATAATGGCTTTATGCAGAAAAAACATTTTTCTTGCAACTGCGATCATCAGTCCAAAGGCAATGTCTGCAGTTGCTTCGCTCATGGCAACCGGTGTAAACCCGACAGGAATGCCCAACCGGGTGGCCATGTCAATATCAATATTATCATAGCCAACGGCAAACTGAGAGATGATTTCAAGGTGGCGGCATTGTTCTAAAAAATACCTGTCAATCTTGTCAGTGAGGGTGCAGAGCAGTGCATGATGGGTCTTTGCCTGCTCAATGAGTTCATCCTGTGTCATGGGTCTTTGGTGTTCCCATATTGTGAGAAGAAAATCCTCTTTTTCCAGAAGACTTATTCCAGCCCTGGGGTATTGTCTTGACACCAGTATTTTCTTTTTCATTAGGTTCAGTCCTTTATCTATCCTGTTCACTATTCAATGATTTAATGTATATGAGTATTCGATTTTCTGACGAGCGTCAAGTTAAAGAAAAACTGAGTTTGAGATTTTTTCAAAATTGTGTACACTTGAGCTATTTGAAACTGGTTTTGCCTTTAAGGAGAAAATATATGCCATTATCATTTACATCCCAAAGCCATGGAAATATTGCTTTTGGTTTTTTTAACATTGAGTCTGATATGCTGTTGCTGGAAAAGTATTTCTTTTTTGCAGATGATTTCTGCCGGTGGGTTATTGAGATGGCAAAAGAGGATGATTCCAGAGTAAAAAAATTTGAGCATCCTGTATATTATATAGATGATCCCAATGATATCGGGGATTTGACGGGGGCCATACACGGGATGCTGTTCACCGGATTTATCGGAAAACTGTATACTCTATTTCCTTTTCCGGATGATCCAAAAGCTTTTAAGCAGAATCCTGATGGATTTAAAACCCGGAAAGTCGTGAAATCTTATATTGAATCTTTTTCAGCAATAAAAGATATTTCCATTGAGATTTATAAGGACGGCCAGGCCAAAAT
>JAQICW010000092.1 GCA_027858355.1 Desulfobacula sp. | reverse complement strand
CAATGTTCGCCTCAATGGATTCTATGACGGATAAATCTTCTCTTAAAAGGTTTTCTGCAGCGCTTATTCTTCTTGCCTGAAGATCATCTACTACTGCGATTTTTGCCTGAATACTCGTTTTTGCTCAATTAATTTTTTACAAAAGAAGAGGGAATACAGAAGTTCTGGTGGATAAGAATTATATTTTTTTACTGCACTGATCTGCCCAGGCAAATAACTCAGGTGTGCCGCCTGTATGCCAGAACAACACTGTCTGGTCTTTTGTGAAATAGCCTTTTTGAATAAGGTCTATAAAACCCCCCATGCCCAGGGAGGTAAGATCATCCCGCTTCATATAGATAGCAGGCCCTTTATATTTTTTTGTAAGAACGTCAAGATATTGTATTGGTGTGGGAAACTCGGCCAGATGAAATCTGGGCAGGGTATCTAATTTCATGGGAAGTCCCTTTTTATTTTAATGGGTCAGAATTTTACTGATAAATTCTGCAGCCCGGTCGGTTTTAGGATTGTCAAAAAAATCAACGGGGGTGCCGGTTTCAACAATCTTCCCATCATCCATGAACAATACCCTGTGGGCTACTTTTTTAGCAAACCCCATTTCATGGGTTACCACACACATGGTCATGCCCTCGGACACCAGGTTAACCATAACATCCAGGACCTCACCGATCATTTCCGGATCAAGGGCAGAAGTTGGCTCGTCAAAAAGCATGATTTCCGGGGACATGGCAAGCCCCCTGGCAATTGCCACCCGCTGCTGCTGGCCTCCGGATAATTGGGCTGGGTAGGCAGAGGATTTTTCGGTCAGTCCTACCTGTTCCAATTTTTCCCAGACAATTTTTTCGGCTTCTTTTTTATCAAGTTTTTTCACATTCACCGGGGCCAGCATAACGTTCTGTAATACCGTCATGTGGGGATACAAATGGAATTGCTGGAACACAAATCCGATCTGGGCACGCAGTTTGGTCAGGTTGGATAATTTATCATGCACAGGGGTATTGTTGACTATAATTTCGCCTTTCTGGATTTTTTCAAGCCGGTTGATGCATCGGATCAGGGTGGATTTGCCGGAGCCGCTTGGGCCGCAGATTACCAGCACCTCGCCCTTTGGTATTTTTAAGTCGATATTGTTCAACACATGGAGCTTGCCAAACCACTTGTTCACATTTTTAAATTCTATCATGTTTAACTTTGGTCCTTTTTTTATTGAACTGCCATTTTTTGTTCCAGGTAATTGGACAGCAGAATCAGGGGATATGAGATTGAAAAATAAAGGACTCCGACCAGTGAAAATACCATAAGTCCTTCGGGAATCCTCATCACTGTAACCCATCCCACCCGGGTCAACTCCATGACCCCGATTACCGACACAACAGAAGTGTCTTTAATCAACAAAACATACTGGCCCACAAGAGGTGGCAGAATAACTTTCATGGCCTGGGGTACGATAACCAGGCGAAGCTGCTGAATCAGGGTAAGCCCGGATGAAGTTGCTGCCTCCCACTGGCCTTTGGAGATAGAATCAATTCCACCGGCCACAATTTCACAGATAAAGCCCGAGCCCATGATGGTCATGGCCAGAAGCGCCGCAGAGAAAGCATCCAATTGAATTCCCCATTCCGGCAGGATAAAGAAGACGATAAAAATCTGGACAACAAAGGGGGTGCCTCTGACAAAGGCGACATAGACCCCGACAAAGCGTTTTAAAATAATATTGTTGCTGGACCTGATAATACCAAGGACAAATCCAATCAAAGTACAGGTCACAAGGCTGATAAAAGCTATTTTACTTGTCATCCACAGGCCTTTAAGAAAAAACGGGTAAATCTCTACAAGTCTACTGAAATAAAATGCCATCATATCAATACGCCTCCCTGAAGATCAGTTTTCGCTGGGACCAGTCTGCCAGAGCCTTGAGGACAAAATAAATGCACATGTAGAAGAATGCCACTGTAAAGAAGGCTTCTGCAGGCATGAAACGTTCCGATGTCATGGTCTGACCGCATCTGGTCAATTCCATAACCGATATCAGGGAGAGCAGGGCTGAATCCTTGACCAGGACAATGTTCTGACCCAGTAGCGGAGGAATGGCAACCCCCAGTGCCTGGGGAAGAATGATAAACCGCATTCTCTGAAAATAGTTAAGGCCCGAGGCCGTCCCGGCCTCAAGTTGACCATCATCCACAGAGGTGATTCCTGCCCGGATGATTTCTGCAATATAAGCCCCTGAATTCAGCATCAAAGCTATGATTCCGGTCTGGATCTCAGGGACTCTTAAGCCCAGGGTGGGAAGCCCGAAATAAAGGAAATAGATTTGGACCAGAAGGGGAGTGGACCGTATAATCTCAATATAGGCTATGGCAGGATACCGAAGGGTTCTAATACCTGAAATTCTGCAGGCACATGCAATGATTCCAGTTATAAGGGCAAGGGCAATGGATATTATGGAAATTAAAAATGTGGATTTCAGCCCGGTTAAAAACAGGGGCAGATATTCAAATATGATTCTGAAATTAAAATCAACCAGCATGGCGCCATCCATTTTTTTTGGGGTGTGTACACCCAAAGAAAAGTTGCGGGTGTACACGGGATTTGATTTTATTTACATATTATGGACTCGATTTTATTAATGATCTTTTTTCCACTCTATGCCTTCCATCCAATAGGCAATATTTTTATCATAGTCACCATTGGCCCGGATGGTTTCAAAATAGAGGTTGATCCATTGCCACAGATTTACAGATTCATGAAGGACTGCAAAGGAAAGGGGGGCTTTACCTCCCAGGCGTTTGTCCAAAAGCCGGATGGAGTTGGGTGGAAAATCCGGAAGTGCAGTGAGAACTGCCAGATCATCATTGACACCTGCATCCACATGGCCTGCAATCATGGCCTGGATAATCATCCTGCCGCCGCCTTTATAAGATTTGATCTTGGCATTGGGCAGATATTGTTTTGCAATGGTTTCTCCCGTGGATCCCAGAAGAACTCCCACTGTGATCTCTGGTTTATTCACATCTTCAAGGCTCTGATAGCTGGCACCTGTTTTAGTAAAAACACAGGTCTGAACATACATCCAGGGATCTGCAAAGGAAATTTTAAGGGCTCGTTTTAAAGTAGGGGTCATGTCAGCTGCCAGGATATCGGCTTTTCCGGATAAAAGAGCAGGAATCAGACCATCCCAGTCAAAGTCAAGAATTTTAATCTTGACACCCATGCTGTCAGCCATTCCTCTGGTGAAAGCAACCATGGAGCCAGAATGTTCCCCGTTCTTGTCAACAAAGGCATAGGGTGCGGCACCGGATTGCACTGCCACGCGGAGTTCTCCTCGTTTAACAATTTCGCTGAGTGTAGACTTCTTAGTCTGATCTAAACTAACAGCAGTTTCCTTTTGCTGTGCCTGTTGTTCTGGCTTGTCCTGTTGTCCACAGCCGATCCATGCTACTAGCATAAAAACAACTGCAAACAATGAAATTAATACTTTTTTCATCTTTCTCCTCCTGGTTTAAAATTTATTAGTATTACACCACTCCTCTTGTATTTATTCTTCCAGAACTGTGATTTCCTCTTTGATCTGTATACCCCTTTTTTTCAGACGTTCCATAAAGGGCACCACCGGGATATGGGTGATTGGAGATAATACCCCTTTTTCTTTTATTTCGCCTTTGACAATCATCTTTGCAACAATACAGGCTGTATAGGCAACTCCCTTGCTCATGGCCATGATCCCTGTTTCAAGATCCCGCTCAATGAGCATGGTGGAGGTAAACCGCATTTTTTTATTGTCTTTTTTGCCTTCAAAAATATTGATCATGGCGACAAGATCTTTTTCGTTATCCTGGTAGGCCAGTTGAGGACCTAAATGTTTTTCCATGAAATCCATTGGAGACACTTTGCCATCAAGGCCTTGTACCGGGGTCTCACTCAAAAATCCCAGTTCCTTGAGGGGCCGCCAGAAAGCACTCCATCCAGGCCATCGAAGGGAATACCTGCCTGTATTAACAATTGTCTTGGTCAGACCCATGCGATCGGTGAAAAAAACTGCATCTCCGTTGGGAATAGCCTCCAGAGTGCCAAGATCAGGAAACTGGATCTCATGGATAAAGGATTCATCATGTTGCCGGGCACCGGGGATCTCGATGATCTGCTGGTCCTTGATGATTCTTGCATCCCTCATGGTAGAACTTAAAACCCCCCGCCAGATCCAGGACAATTTATAATTTAAGGGATTGGTACATGCCTTTTTTTCCGGGAATCCACCACAATAGGAATTGATCGTGGACAGGGTGTCAAAACGGCTTTTCGCATCCCCATAAATCACAAGATCTATCCCAGGATCCAACCCGCACTCGGGCATGATGGTGATTCCGGCTTGTTTTGCTTTTTTGTCCAGGTTTTGGGTGTCATACATATAATTGGTATTCACCACATGAACCTTTGCTTCCAGTGCCACCTCATTGACATGGCTCTTGAATTCTTTTGGCAGAAGATCAATGACCACATCAACTTTTTTGTACAGCTTCAACAAATCTGATTTATTTTGGGCATCAATTTTTGCAGGGGTAATTTTTTTCATATCAGTAAAGTTTTTGATTTTTGACAATTCATCAAAGCGGATATCTGCGCAGATAATTTCAGAAACATCTGCATCTGATGCCAGATCGTACAAAGCGGTTCTTCCCTGAATACCACATCCGCCAAGAACAAGAATTTTCATGAGTTTCCTCTTTTTATTTTTTTTATGCACCATAAATCACAAAACCTTTTATTTAAATGTATACGATGGATAATCATTGTTTTTTTGTCAAGTACTATTTATCAACCTTTAGGCTTTAGGATTATTATTTCGATTAGATAAACAATCTATTTATTGATAAATTATGGTATGCTTCATGCAATGCATGCAACAAAGGATCAATATAAATAAACAATGTTAAATGATGATTTGTTTTATTAAATGTTAATAAAACAAAATTAAACAACTAATTAAGGAATCTCAATGTCAGATAATAAATTTCAAATTCATCTTTTGCCACATGGAAGGAAGGTTGAAGCAAAACCCGGAAGAAGTCTAATGGAAGCGCTCATGGATCAGAGCATTTTTTTAAGATCTGATTGCGGCGGTAAAGGTGTCTGTAAAAAATGTCAGGTCAAAATTATTCCGGAAAAGGGTGACCCTGAATTTAAAGAAGCTTGTAATTTTATTATTTCAGAAGATATTTCCATTGAGATACCAGAACTCTCCATGCTGTCATCCCATATTATCAGCAAAGCGCCGGCATCACTTCCTGCAGTATTCACGAACCGGTTTAAGGATGTTGAGGGAGAGGATGTCTATGGCATAGCCACGGACCTTGGTACAACAACAATTGCCATTTATCTTTGCAACATTGCCAAGGGCAAGGTGCTTTCGTCATTGGCCGTAAAAAATCCCCAGGCCCTTTATGGAGATGATGTCATGAGTCGTATCGGGGCCATTGGCCAGGATGAGGAAAACCTTGACCATTTGCAAAAATTAGTTGTCAGGGCCATAGAGTGGGGGATCAAAGAACTTTTAGCCGCTCTTGATCTTAAAGAGGAGATGATTTCTCAAATGGTGACTGTTGGGAATCCAACCATGATTCATATCTTTACTGGCGTAGATCCAAAATCCATTGGAGTTTCCCCTTATAACCCGGCATTTTATGAAGCAAGAAATATTTCTTCAAATAATTTGGGATTTAAAATAAAAGTTTTTTCAATTCAATTTTTGCCCCAGGTATCAGGTTTTATTGGAGGAGATATCCTTGGTGCAGCCCTGGCCGTTGATCTTGAAAATCAGCCTGAAGGAACCCTTCTTGTGGATCTGGGGACTAATGGGGAATTGATGCTGAAAGGGGAAAACAAGTTTTTTGCAACTTCATGTGCAACTGGCCCTGCCTTTGAAGGTGCGGCTCTTGCCTGTGGGATGCAGGCAATCCCAGGTGCTATTAATAAGGTTCAAATAAAAAACCCTGACAACTCAGTTGAATATACATTTATTAATCCTTCAAAGTCTTCCAAACTGAAGCCATCAGGAATATGTGGAACCGGTGTTATAAGTGCTGTGGCCCAATTCTGCAAAAGATCAATCATATCACCTGACGGTGCGTTTAAAAAAGAGTTTTCAAAAGAGAAACAATATATTCTTGTGCCAAAAAATTCTTCTGCAAATGGTGCTGCCGTCTTCATCAGTCAGAAGGATATCCGTTCTGTCCAGCTTGGCAAGTCAGCATTGATCACAGGGATTGAATTCCTTCTAAAGGAAGCAGGAATAAAAAAACCTGAAAAAATTATCATTGCAGGGGCCTTTGGAACATTTCTTGATAAAGATGATATGATGACTTTAGGAATGATTCCTGCCATGGATCTTGCAAGGATAGAAGTCCCAGGGAACTCAGCCGGAGCCGGAGCCATTATGGTTCTTTGTGATAAAATATTTCTTGAAAAAGCCATACAGATGGCAAGTAAGGTTATCGTTGTGGATCTTGCCTGCAATCAGGATTTTCAGGATGTTTTTGTTCAAAAACTTAGTTTTCCTGCTTTGAAAAATTAACTCAACTTTTAGAGTTGCCAGATTTGAGTGGGGTCATACAGACATGACCCTTTTAAGGTCAATCCTATATTTTTTCATGCGGTTCCAGACGGTTACCCGGTTGATATTAAGAATTTTTGCAGCTTTAGTCTGGTTGCCCTTTGTCTGTTTTAGCGCTTGGATTAACTGGGATTTTTCGTTAGATAAATCTTCCTGTTCTGACAAAACCAGGACCGGGGAGGGTGATGTTTTTTGTTCCCTGCTTATTGTTTTTGGTAAATGCTCTATTTGAATCGTTGGGCCATCAGTTGTAACAAAAGAATATTCAATTGCATTTTTAAGCTCTCTGATATTGCCCGGCCATTGGTAATCCATAAATGCTTCCATGGCATCATTGCTTAACCCATTAATTGTTTTGCCGGTAATTATATTCAGGCGGCGAATAAATGAATTGATTAAGAGCGGTATGTCTTCTTTCCTGTCCCTTAATGGCGGCAGTTGTATCGGGATGACATTGATCCTGAAGAGCAAATCCTGTCGAAATTCATTTTTATCGATGAGCTCATCAAGGTCTCTGTTTGTGGCGGTAATGATTCGCACATCAACCTTGATAGGTGAAATGTCTCCCACTCTTTCAAATTGTCCTGATTCAAGGACCCTTAAAAGTTTGGTCTGTATAGACAATGGGATATCACCAATTTCATCCAGAAAGAAATCTCCGTGGTTGGCAGCTTCAAATCGGCCGATTCGATTGCTGTAAGCCCCTGTAAATGCGCCTTTGGCATGGCCAAACAATTCGCTTTCAAGGACGGCTTCATTCAATGCTGCACAATTGAGTTGTATGAATGGCTTATTCTTTCTGGTGCCACATAAATGAATGGCATTTGCCACCAGTTCTTTTCCCGTTCCGCTTTCGCCAAGAATGATCACAGGGGCAGCGCTTTGAGCAGCTTTTCTTATCATGTCAAATATTGCCTGCATTTGTGGCGATTTGCCAACCAGGCCCAAAAAATCATTTTCCTTGTCGCATTGTCTGGAAAGGATATGAACTTTTTCATCCAGTTTGGTAAGCTCTGAAATATCAGTTAAAGTTTCTACAACGCCAAGAGCGGTGTGGTTTTCATCCCATAGTATGGATGCATTTTTTAAAATCGGCAAAAAACTGTCGTCTTTACACTTGATAAGACAGCGGCATTTTTGCATATCATGCTGGCCCTTTTCAAATAATTTACACCATGCAGATTGTTGATTCGTCTGCAGGATCAGTTCACAGGCATCACAGCCCAGCATTTTACATGACATGCCAATGGCTTCTTTTGACGGATATCCGGTAAGGGTTTCAAAAGCCTTGTTTACCATTAAAATTGAACCTTCCGGGCCAATAAACATTAGTCCGTCATTAATGGTATCCACTATTTATTTCCAGAAAATATTCATTTTATGTTCATCCATTAGCAATCACCAATAACAATTGATTAACTGTTTAAACGATTGTTTAAACACAATTAATCTTTAAATAGCACATTAAATACTATTTGAA
>JAQICW010000712.1 GCA_027858355.1 Desulfobacula sp. | reverse complement strand
AATCAAAATAGCCACTTCCAGGTCACCTGTTTTTTCGGGAAGTATTTTAATGATGGGATCAGTATACCCATTTTTCTTAAAAAGCGCTTCAATGAAATTAATATTCTTTTCCAGGCTGTTTTGATTAAAAGCATCACCCACTTTATAATCAATAACATCCATTACATCATCTTTGAAAACCGGAAAGGAATCTTTCACTCTGATATCCCGGATAAGAGTTGTCGGTGTCAGTCTAAAGACAATATCTGTAAAAGCAGCTTCCCAATCTTGATCCGGCACATCAATCTGACTGAACTGATTGGTCTGTTTGAGCAGCTCAATGGAAGCTAAAAGGCTTTCATGTGAAAACCGGTCATCTTGTTTGAACCGGATCATTTTATACGCCATTTTTTCCAGTTTTTCACGGCGGGCGGGTTCCCCGGCCAGGATTTGAATTTGTATACTTTTAACAATAGGAAGTATGCTTTTGATATTATTGTCGGCAAAGACAGGACAATAAAAAAACATAATCGCCATAATAAGAATTGTTTTTTTATTCATCTTTTATCTGAACTCCAATTTAAGAATAACCTCTGTGCCAAAATCTCCTTTAGAATCGTTAAAGGCTTTGAGCATGACATTTTCCAGAATCCTGTATTCAGCCGCATTTGTTTGGACCGTCTCTTGATCCTCGGTTTCCATTGAGTATGTTACCTCCAGGCGTTTTGATAATTTTTTACCCAGGGTAACGCTCACATTTGAGCCTTCTGATCCAGAGTGTCCTACTTTAAAGGAATCCAGGGGGGTCGACTCTTCCACGCTTTTTCCGATGATATCCGCGGCCTTGTCCGTCAGGATATTCGTATAAGAGCCACCACCCCCTCCCCCCAGCTCTTTGGTTGTTTTACCGGCAATGAGAAGTGACAGGATGTCTTCGTGGGATTCCGCTGGTTCGGAAAAGAGTTGAAATTTCAGGTTGTCTGTTTTACCTGAAATTTTAAGGTGGATGGTCCAGTCTCTAATCCTGGTTTTGGCTGCCAGATTGATATCTGGATCTATTTTATAAGGATCCACAAAATCTATAATCCCTTTTTCGATCTGAAATTCTTTTTTCTGGTATATGATAGTTCCCTCTATGATCTTGGCTCTTCCGGTTATTATGGGATTTGTCGCAGTTCCCGATATATTTACATTTGGTTCCACAAGGATAAAAGCAATGTTATTATCCACAACAAACGGCTCCTTATAATCTACATCAATGTTCAAAGAGGTGTTTTCAATCAATGGAACAGCTGTATCGCTTTTGTCCTTTGGAGTTGAAGTTTTCCTTTTTTTATCACCCAAAGCTTCTGCAAGATCAAAGGTGAAATCTTTGTAATACTCTCCCTTAACCATCTGGAACGTACCTGAAAGATCTGATTTCTCCCGGGTCCCTGAAAAAACAAGATCGTGGCTAAACTCAATCTGGGCCATATCAGGTAGTTCAAGGGTAATATTATTGCCTTTAAACTGGATGTCTCCTTTTACAGGCTTATAATCCTCAAGACCTATTTTCCCATTTATGCTCAGGCTCCCTTTATCAAGATCAGCAACTATATTTTTTATTTCAAGAACATCCTCAGAGATCTTTATTTCCCCGTTAAGATTTGAGATTGATATCCCGGCCTGGGGAATGGGATATCCAAGTCCGGATAAGGTGATGTCGGCATCAAAATCAGGTTTTTCAAGACTTCCTTTGACGTTTGCAAGACAACTTAATTTGCCTGTGGCCTGTTTAAGCCCATCCATCACATCCCGGGGCAGAGCAATGTTAACTTTTCCTTTTGACGTTACATGCCCGCTGATACTACCTTTAATTGCATCAAGGCCAACCATTTTGAATATGGGGTCCAATACCGCGGTATTGAATTTTAATTTCAGATCATAGGCAGAATTTTCAGGGTCAAAAGATGCCTTTAGATCTGTTGTTTTGTCCAGAAGAACTGAAAGATCCAGGTTGTTCAGATTAACATCCGCCCTGATATCTTTTATGGATATCTCTTTTTCAAAAAAATTTGCCAGGGGTTGAAATGCTATTTCGCCATACTGGAAATTCATATCAAGATCTGAAGCAAATTTTTCCATGAAGATACTTTCTTTTGCCCCTGTTTTTGAAGGGATGGGTATGTCAAAGCTGTCTGCCAAAACAGCTAATTTGCATTTCTGGATTTTATAATTTTTTAAACCAACATTCCCGGTGAGGCTGAAGCGTCCTTCATTAACGTCTGCTGTCAGGTCATTAATATTGATTTTATCAGGTGTGGCCGTTATGCTGCCATTTAGATTAGAAATGTTTATGCCGAGCTGGTCTAAATTATAATTAAGGTTGGAAAGATCCACCAGGAAATTTAAATCAGGTTCTTTAAAGCTGCCATTAATATCAGCATTCAGACTTATGTTGCCCTGGGCTGCATGAAGCCCTTTGACTAGATCTTCGGGCAGACCGACGGGTATGTTTCCTGTCGCATTTATCTGGCCGTCAATATTGGCCTTGATACCATTTATTCCAGCCGATTTAAACAAAGGGGAAAGATCGCTATGGTTGAAGTTTATCCTGGCCTGGTATTGTTTTGTTTCAGTTTCTATTGAAGCATTCAGGCTTGCAATTTTTTCAAGTGTTATTGAAATTTCTCTTTTTTCAAGATCAAGGTCTGCTTTAATATTTTTTACAGGAATTTTAATGTCATAGAAATTTGTCTTAGTCATGGATGAGTCAATGGTGTAGTCCACAACCATATTAAGATTGGCATTGATATTAAGATTTGAATTGATATTAAGATTTGAATTGATCAAAGAATCCAATTGCTCGTGATCTATTTTTATATCAGCATGTTCAAGAAATTGTTCAGGGTTGATATTTTGCCCTGAAAACAGGATGTTAGCTTTGATAACATCCTTTAACTGAAACTGTTTTTCAAAGACTTTGGCAGATCCTTTCACATCAATTACCAGGTCCTGATCTTTAATAACAAGCTCTTGGATGTTAACCTGCCCGGAAGGATTGAGGGCTCCTACAAATTGAAGATCATTAATGGAAACACCTTGTGCCATAAGATTCTTTCCTGTAACCATTGCTTTGACTTCAGGATTGGCACTGTGTCCGGCAATATTTATTTTGCTTTCAATGCTTCCCTTGACAGGGGGGAAACCTAATGACAGCGTTGTTGAATATAAATCATGAGCAATGACATTCAGGTCAGCATCAAGGATTTTTTTAAAAATATCATACTGACCCTTTGCGCCGACCTCAGTGTCGTCCATTTTGGCGTTAAGCCTGGTTATTTTGCAGATGCCTTTTTCAATGGTTCCGGTTATGTCAGTTTCAAAATCCAGAAAATCTGTTTCAGGCTTGTCTTGTTTAAAATCTTCAAGAACTATATTAAAATGATAATTTGCCGCAAGGATTTCAGGCTGAATGCCCTTGCCTGTAATGTTCCCAAAGGATGAGAATCGCCCTGAAAATCCTTTTACCCATTTTTCAAGATCTTGAAAATCTCCATTTTTCTGATCAAAGGAAAAATCGTATTTAAGGTCATCTGGATTTTGGGCAGGGTTTAAAAATCCTTTTGGGAAAAAATCCTTAAGATCCACCATACCATTAAATGCTATATTGCTTCCAAGAATATTGAGAGTTCCTTTTTTTATTGAAAGGTTCCTGTCAACAAGACTTGCTGACAAATTAAGTCCATCTCCTTTTAGATATTCATCAATCTTCAGGTTGGCCACATCAAGATTGAATGCAACTTCAGGGTTGTTTAAAGGTCCTTTGCCTGCAAGGGTCATTTTAGCGAAACCGCCAAGGTTTATCTTATTTTCCAAAAACCGATTTAATTTTTCAAGTTGGGATGTTGCAGTTATATTAAAATCAATTTCAGGTGCTTTAACAATATTGTATGCAATTCCTTTTGCTTTAAAATCGCACAGGTCAGACTCCAGTTCAGCTTCAAAATCAATTTTTGATCCTTGTTCAAGTTCAGAAAAAAAACTTAAGTTTTCAATCAGAATTTCTTTATCTTTCAATCTTATTCTGCTGTTTTTTAACCGGCTGGTCAAAGATAGATGCTGCTCCAGAAGGTTAACATCTATGATGTCAATATTTAAGGATCTTAATTCAATTTGCGTACTTGGATCATTGAAGGTTAATGCTGCCTCAATAACCTGTGCTTTTTTAACAACCACATTAAAGGGAATGCCTTTATTTTCTTTTTTTGTAACTTCTTTTTCAGGAGATTTCTTATCTTTTGTTATGAGCGCATCTATTAAATTAATACGGCCATTTATATCCATAATAAGTGATATTTCCGGGCTGTTCACAGTAAATGAAGTTATCTCCAGAACTTTTCTGAAAATAGAGCTTATCTTTAAACCAACCAAAAGGCTTTTGAATTTAAAACAGGTGATGTTTTGCCTGTCTTTGATCTCGATTCCGTCTAATTTGACATATGAATTGATTAATGAAAATTCTATTTTTTCAGCTAAAAGAGTACCAGGTATGGCTATATTAATTTTATTAACAAGCAGATTTTTTGCATGGTCTGTTTTTGCATAAAGAAATATTGACAAAACTATTGCAAGAAAAGTAAAGGCAAGCCCAATGCCCGCTAAAGTAAATTTTTTTTTCATAACCGCCTATTTTAATCTACTTCTGACAAATTTTTGATTAATACTCTTGGACAGAATTTATACTGTTTGAAAAAGAATTGCAATCAATGCCTTGAAGGGCCTCATGAAGTGTTGCGGCATTCACCGTAAAAACAAATTTAAAATAAAGATTAAAAATTCAACTTTCGGCCTCTTCTGTTTCCTGTGTTTCCAGCAGCATACTGATGTCGTTGACCTTGTTCCGGGTGGCAATGTATCCTTCTTCAATGGCATGCTCAACCTGATCATAATCAAGCATTTTGAGGTCGCCCAGACGGGGTGTGATTAGAATATCCGGTGGATTAACAGCAAAATTAACCCGGGTGATTCGGTCCTGCATGATTTGTATTGCAGCGCTGATAACCTTGCGGGTGCCGGGGGGAGTCGGCTCATTTTTTTTCTGGAATTCCAGATGTTTCCGAATTGTTTTTTCCACGGTTTCATAACGGGCGGCCAGTTTTTTTAAAAAGTCGTTTCGGATCTGGGGTGGTTTTATTTCAGGAACAGCCTCGATTTTCTGGTGGCGCTTCCGCGATACCAGTTCAGAATCCAGATTAACGGCAATCACGATATCCGCACCCATTGCCCTGGCTACCCCCACGGGAACCGGGTCCACCACCCCGCCATCTATCAGCCATCGGCTCTTGTGGTATACTGGCGCAAAAAGGCCCGGGTAAGACATGGATGCCCTAAGCGCTTTGAGCAGGTCGCCGGAATCTAAAACCACCAGGTCGCCGGAGTACATGTCTGCAGCAACAACTTTCAAAGGAATCTGCAGTTCGTCAAAATTCTTTTTATCGCTATGCATGCAGAAGAGTTCCCTAAGTTTTCTATCACCGTCTATGAGCCCAGATCTAATAAGTCTCAAGTCTGAAAAGGAGAACATGCTTTCACCGTCCATGTCAATGACATATCTTTTCAAC
>JAQICW010000579.1 GCA_027858355.1 Desulfobacula sp. | reverse complement strand
CAAAACCCCGGGGCTTGATCTTGCATTATCCCTGTATAAAAAAATGGAGGAAAAGGGATTGGAAAGCGAGGGTACCCAGGCTTTGTTTAAATTGTATATGTAGACCACGTGGAGAGCCTTGCTGAATTTGGTTATTTAGGACTGTTTCTTGCTTCATTCCTTGCCGCCACCATTCTGCCTTTCAGTTCCGAAGTGGTACTAGGGGTTCTGTTAAGCCATGACTTTAGTCCATATGTGACGGTTTTTGTTGCGACAGCGGGTAATGTGCTTGGATCTGTTTTAAACTATGGCTTAGGGGTTTGGGGCAGTCAGATATTGCTTTATAAACTCCTTGGAATATCATTCTTGGAAATTGAAAAGGCTGAAAACCGGTTTAAAAAATACGGGATTTTCAGCCTTTTGTTTGCATGGGTTCCTATCATTGGCGATCCATTGACTGTTGCCGCAGGAATACTGAAAATTAATTTTGCTTTATTCCTTTTACTTGTGACCGTTGGAAAATTTTTAAGATATGTTTTTGTCGCCTGGGCCGTCTTAACTATTTAGTGCCAAAAATTTTATCCCCTGCATCGCCCAGACCTGGCAATATATATCCTATTTCATTGAGTCGCTCATCAACAGCGGCAACATAAATATCCACATCAGGGTGCTTTTGTGTTACTTTTGCAAGTCCTTCGGGTGCTGCCACTAAAAATAAACCTTTTATGGTTTTACACCCAGCTTTTTTTAAGAGATCAATGGTGGCTATAAGGGTTCCTCCCGTTGCCAGCATGGGGTCAAGGATCAAGGCGATTCTTTCTTCCATGGAACTTGTCATTTTGACATAATACTGCACGGGCATTAAGGTTTCTTCATTTCTGTAGAATCCTACCACGCTGACCCTGGCAGATGGTATAAGATCAAACACACCATCCATCATTCCAAGCCCGGCCCTTAAAATAGGCACAATGGTAATTTTTTTTCCTTTTATTTCTTCAATCTCAACGTCCCCGGCCCAGCCTTGTATTGTCTTTTTTCCCGTGACAAGGTTTTTTGTGGCTTCATAGGTCAAAAGTCTTGCAACTTCACCAGATAAATCTCTGAAGTCTTTTGTGCTGATGTCTTTTTCGCGCATTAATCCTAATTTATGTTTTATAAGAGGATGATCCTCTACAAATACGGCCATACTGCCTCCTTTATTTTAGTAATTTCCCGGATAAAAAAATATTATTAATCACCATGAAGTTAATGAAGCTTTGCCTATGTCTTTCCTGGTAAAAAATTATGTGAGTCTCTCTTTATTCTGTTAAGTTAATGACATTTATTAAGAAACTATTAAAATCATTATGGCTAGTCAAGCAAATAAATCTTTCCACAAAGAAATTCTTGGCAAGTCTTATGTTGAAATATTTTTGTTTTTATGCACAATAGAGCAGATGATTCAAACACCTTACATATCTGTTGCCGTATCCCTGCCCGTTATGAAATCTTATACTTACCTGGTACCGGATCATCTGCAGGATTTTTGTTCTCCTGGAATGAGGGTGCTGGTCCCGTTTGGAAATAGACGGGTGACCGGATATATTCTTTCCGGACAGGAAAAATGTGAAGGATTTACGGCAAAGAAGATTCTTGATGTATTAGATGACCATCCATTGTTTCCAGAATCTGAAATATCATTTTTTAAATGGATTTCAGATTATTATATCCATCCCCTGGGAGATGTGATTAAGGCAGCACTTCCTTCAGGCCTTGATCTCCATGATGTCTCCTGTGTGTTTGTTACACAGCAAGGACAGGATAGCTTGCATGCAGCCACCCTTACACCAGGAGAGGGCCAGGTGATTGAATTTATATTGCAACGCCAATCCTGCACCTTGAAACAAGTTTTGAAAAATAGTAAAAATAGTTTGATCAATGCCCTGGTCCGCAAAATGGAAAAACAAGATTTGATAACGGTTTCAGCCGTATTAAAAAAAGATGGGGCAAAGGTAAAAAAAGAGAAATTTATCATCCCTGGTTATGAGCCAAACACAGACATTTCCAGGTCAAAAAAAAGAAAGAAACTTCTTTTACTGGTAAAAGAGGGAAAAGAGATCTCCCTGACGGGGTTAAAAATAGTAATTCCCACGGCACCTGCATTGATAAAGCCACTGGCCCAGGCAGGATACATAAAGGTTATTCAACGGCAGGTTTTCAGGGATCCTTTGGGTGATCCTGTGGAGCCGGATACCCCTCCAAAATTGACCTGGGAACAAGAGAAAGCTGTTAAAAGGGTACAGGAAAATTTGAGCCAGGGGTTTAGCCCTTATCTTTTATCCGGTGTAACGGGCTCAGGCAAGACAGAAGTCTATATGCGGCTGGTATGGGATGTGGTTGAAAAGGGGAAGAGCGCAATAGTTCTTGTGCCGGAAATATCTTTGATTTCCCAGACGGAAAGACGCTTCAGGGCAAGGTTTGGGGAGAAAATAGCTGTCATTCATTCTTCATTAACCAAAGGCGAACTTATAGATCAGTGGCGCAAAATTGCCCTGAAAAAGGTTAGCATAGTCATTGGGGCAAGGTCAGCTGTTTTTGCCCCATTTGAAAATATCGGGCTCATTATTGTGGATGAAGAACATGACACCTCTTATAAGCAGGAGACAGGCTTAAGATATAATGCAAGGGACCTTGCCGTTGTCCGGGGAAAAATGAATGCCTGCCCCGTGATTCTGGGATCAGCAACCCCTTCTGTACAATCTTATCAGAATGTTATTATGAAACGGTTTGAGGAATTAAAACTTGAAACCCGTATCAATCAACATCCATTGCCAAAGATAACCCTTGTGGATTTGAAAAAATATAAGGATGCCAGAGGATATGACAGGATCATAACACCACAGCTTTCAAAAGAGATCAGAAATTGTCTTGATAAAGGGAACCAGGCATTAATTTTTTTAAACAGGCGGGGATTTTCCACATTTCCCGTGTGCAGGGATTGTGGAAAATCTTTGTCCTGTAAATATTGTGATGTAACCATGACCCTCCATAAAGGGCAAAATGTTTATCAATGCCATTTTTGCGGATATAACAGGCCTGTTAACACCAAATGTCCTTCCTGTAATTCTTCAAAAATAAAACCATTGGGATTTGGCACTGAACGAGTTGAATCCATGCTAAAAACCATGTTTCCTGATGCAAGACTTGCCAGGATGGATCAGGATTCAACATCCCGGAAAGGGGCCACCATAAAAATATTAAAAAGTATCAGAAACAGGAATGTTGATATTATTGTGGGAACCCAGATGCTTGCCAAAGGCCATGACTTTCCCTCCATTACCCTGGTTGGCGTGATTTGCGCGGACCTGTCCCTAAGCCTTCCGGATTTCAGGGCAGGGGAGCGAACCTTTCAAGTACTTGCCCAGGTGGCTGGCCGGGCAGGAAGAGGTGAGACGGAAGGAAAAGTTATTATGCAGACCTATAATCCTGAGCATTTTATTATTGAAGCTGCTAAAAAACAGGATTTTATTGAATTTTTTCAAAACGAGGTACCCTATAGAAAAGCATTGTTATACCCGCCTTTTTCCCGGATGATTCAATTGAAAATTTCAGGTAGTAACTTTGCAAAAGTAAAAGACTATGCAGCCATGGTTGCCCAAGTTCTTAAGGCGTTGCTTGAAAACCAGGAAAAACAAAAGACCATGGTTCAGATTCTGGGACCCATTGAGGCATCCATCCAGAAAATTTCCTCACAGTTCAGGTGGCAGATCCTGGTGAAAAGTCCTTCTTCTGTCCTGGTTAACGGCCTTATAAAAGCCATGATGGACCATCCGAAAATAACGCCTAAGTCAGGGATTCGTCTGGTTGTGGATGTTGACCCATATTCTTTAATGTAGCATGGTTCAAAAATATCAGGGAACTTGAAATCAGGCACGACTGCCAACACATATGAACTGTAGTCTTGTCAATAGGCAATAAAAAATTCTTTGGGAAAAATATTTCTGACCTCTTGATCTCAAAATGTTATACGTGTATTATACGTGTAGCATTTTGAGGAGGTGTTTGTAATGCAAAGGAAACTTACAGTGACCATAGACGAAGAGGTCTATGACGGCTTACGTGCAGTCATAGGGCCCCGAAAAATCAGCCGTTTTATTGAAGAGTTAGTTCGTCCACATGTTGTCAAAAAAGACATGTATGCTGCATACAAAGAGATGGCTGCTGATGGTGTCAGGGAATCCGAAGCCCTTGAGTGGACCGAGGGCACATTTGGAGACTTAAACGATGAAGAGGGGTGAGGTGTGGTGGATTAACTTCGATCCTTCCGTCGGAGGTGAAATCCGCAAGCAGCGACCGGCCGTCATCGTAAGCAATGATGCTGCCAATCATTTCCTTAATAGAGTCCAGGTTGTGCCCCTGACGAGTAGCGTTGGTAAACTCTACCCAAGCGAAACATATGTGACGTTTCGTGGAAAAAAGGCCAAGGCTATGGCCGATCAGCTTACCACGGTGAGCAAGAAGCGGCTAATAAATCCAGCAGGATCGATTTCTTTCACTGAGATGGAGGGTATTGGCCAGGCTATCACGATCCAACTTGATCTCTAAGGCAGAACAATAGTTTGAAAATCACTTATAAATTCTATCACGATTTTTAAAAGCCCTGTGTTCCAGCCCGAAACAAGCTTAGAAGGGTCATTGGATAAAATTTTTTCTTCGGCAAGATAGGTCTTGCTGGAAATTGTTTGGAAGGCAGTGCCATTGCCTTTTTCCAGGGTTATCCGGATTTCAATGACGGCCCTGAAATTAGAAAGATCCTGGAAATCTCCGTAAAGCCGGGTGATTTTCCCGGATAACCGAAAGCTGATATTTTGTTTCTTGTTTGTCTTTATGGATGTGAAAAGATTTGAAGCACAAAGGCTTCCCTCTATTCCTTGAGTAATCAGTCTTGCAGGAGAGCTGACAAATTCGTTGTAATAATCGATTGCATATTTGTTCGTTCCCAGGCGGTAAACAAAAGAATGGGAATCAAAAACAGGATTTATATAAAATTCTTTGACCAGAAGAGTCTCGCTTTTACAGACCTTATTCTGGCTTGAAACCGGAAGCGTAATAGCCAGGTCAAAATAGCTTTTGTTGACAGGCTCTTTTTTTAAACCTGCGCAGCCATAAAATGAGATAAGGATAACCAGAAATCCCGTTAAAACCATAGAAATTTTTGGCTGCATCAGTCTTTTTTCTCCATATTGATTTTTTCCGGGGGCTTTTCAAAGAGAAGCCTGCCAGGATATCTTCTTATGTCTTTGCTCATTTGTTTTAAGTTTTCAGAAGTGGTTTCAATATTTTCAATGATCAGACCAATCTTGTCGGAATTCAGCCAGACCATATTCTCCAGAAGTCCTGACGTTGCAGCAAGGCTTTTCGTCAATCGGTCCAGGTTGGAAGACAGGCTGTCAATCCGGGGGGACAGCCTGGTTTCAAGTCCTGAAGCCATATTCTTTGTGCTGTCAGCCGCTTTTTGGAAGTCATTGATCGCCTTGTTCAAAGGGGTTTTAGCTGTTTCAACAATGGTCCTCAGTTCAGAAAAAGAGGTTTGGGCATCATCCAGAAAGCGTTTGACCTTGGTGGATCCGATTGCAGTGTTGATCTTCTGGTTGGTGTCTTTGAGTTCTTTTAACAATGATGCAGCCAGACTGGAGATATTATCAATATCAAAGTTATTGGCTTTTTGATCCAGGGTCTTTAAAAGGGTTTCAATGTCCTGTGTAATATTTTTCATATTGATGGATGCAAGGCTGTCAAGAATTTGGTTAAGGGCATCGCCAAATTGTTTCATATTGCTTTTTTTTGACGGTATATAAATGTTTTTTGGAGACCAGGAAATATCAAGTTTGTCATTGGGATCTTTTACTGAGTAATCCGTTTCAAGATAAGCTACTCCCGTCAGCCCTTTAAATGAGAGCCGGATTGTCAGGTTGTCATTGATGGCGTTTTGGACTCTAATTTTGGCAGAGTCCCCTGTCTGGCCAAGGGAGATGTCGTTTTCAAGAGATATGATGACCAGCACATAATCTGACTTTGTCTGATAGACCTGGGCAGCACTGGTCATGGATTTGACAGATCCGATTTTTATCCCTTTATATTTGACCTCAGA
>JAQICW010000249.1 GCA_027858355.1 Desulfobacula sp. | reverse complement strand
AATTTCCCTGGAATCCAAAGAGGTTAAAAGGGCATGCTTGCCATCTTCCAAAATATTTTCAAAAAGGTGCTTGGGAAGAATACACGGCAAACCTGTCGCCATCGCTTCTGCAGCTACTTGGGGGAATCCTTCAGTTCTTGACGTCATGATAAATGCGTCTGATTCAAAAAACGTTTTTTGTAAATTATTATTATCGATCCAGCCGATGTACTCCCGGTTCTTAATCTTCAACATCTCAAATGAACCTGCAAAGGCAAATTGAATGCGCTTATTTAAATGAAAGGTAATATCAGCCGCATCTTCTAAAATATCATACCCTTTTTCCAATGATTTCCGGCCGACAAACAAAAACCTGTTAACAGGCGTTGATTGATATATATTTTCCTCGATCTTGGGAAAGCGTGAAACATCAACTCCTCTGATACAGATCAACACTTTTTTCCATTGTGATTTTGCTAAATCCTTGCAAATACGCTCTTTTTCCAATGGAGACATAACAATGACTGTATCTGCCATTTGAATTCCCAAAGTCTGATTTGCCATGTCCACATCAAGATTTTCTAAATCTTTATCATAACGCCCCATGGGAATTCTCGATTCGATCTGGTCCCCTGCCACCCGCAAAATTATGCGGGCACCCGTTTCTCTGCCGGCTAGGCCCATTGCTGCTCCAAGTGTAGCAGGGGCAAATATATTGGTTATTACATCAGGCCTTATTTGATTGGCCACAAATGAGATCTCAGTTTTCCAATACGCATAGGTTGTCAGATTTTTGGGTTTTGGAGAAACTTCAACATGGTTAATCTCATAACGCTTACAAAACGTTTCAAGACTTTTTTTGGCAAACTTGGGCACTGATTCGGTTAACATATAGATCTCAAATTCTTCCGGAATGGCTTCAAAAAGATCAGGGAAAATATAGGATATCCTTGTCTCCCATATGCCAGGCTTAAAGCTCAAAGGACCTATAAAAAGAATGCGTTGTGTGTTTTTTATTGTATTGGTTTTTGTATTATTTTTTTAAAATTTCTTTTCAATGAGGTTGTTAAAAAAAGGATGAAAATAATCATGCATAATCTTGCTATAGTCAAATTTTTTAACCGTCTCACGATTTTGCTGGATTCTTTGACCTGAAAACCCTTTGTCATATGTCTTTAATAATGCTTCAACCAGGGATGAAGATGTATTTTCAAAAAAGTCAATTGAACACCCCTCTTTTTCAAGCAGGCGATGTGCTTTTGTGTCTGAAGCAATAATGGGAAGACTTGCCGCCATATATTCGACGGCTTTGAGTGAAGGTGAGGTATCGTATAGATCACGGGGAACCCAGGCAATTCCGGCATCATAGCTTGAAAGAATTGGTATTAGATCTTTCTGGGAATACAACCCCTGAAATTTGATATGATTTTCCATGGATAAGGAATGCACTGTTTTTTCCAGCTGGTCCCGATCCGGTCCTGCACCGTAAAAATCCAGACATACTTTTTTTTGTGTTTTTAAAACAAATATAGAAAAAAATTCAATGAGCAACTTTAGATGACGCTTTTCATCAAGAATGCCAATATATACAAATTTAAAACAATTATTCCGGTATATAACAGGCGGATTATTAAATGAGGAAAAATCAATACCCAATGGATAAACAAATGGCTTTATGGTGCAATGGGGAATCCATGTCGGTACATTGTGTTTTGATAATGTTACAATTGCATCAAGGTTTACATAAAACTGTTTTCCATTTTTTTGAATATCTCTTCGTTTTTCACCATCCGCCAATAAGGGTGATTTTATGTCTAAAATATATTTTTTACCTGGAAATTCTTTTTTTAAAGACATAAGCAAAACATGCCATCCAGGGAAATTAAATATATAAATGATATCAGGATCAAAATATCGAAGATAATTCAGCATATCCTGGATTGACGATTTAGACTGTAAATTATTGATCGGTATTATGGGTATTGAAGAGCTTGAAAAGACAGTTTGCTTTCTTCCCAGGGGTGCAAAAACAATAAGGTCATAGTAATTTTTGCAAGCTTCAATAAATTTATAGGTCCCCGGAGACCCCAGGGCGCCGAATGATACTGCTGAAAAGAAAGCAATTTTCATATCATCATATCCATGATACTATTTACTTTATCACTATTTTTGAATTTAGAGGTTTCAATTTTCCATGTATGCGTTGTTTGATCAACCCTTCTTTCCGCAACAAGATTCAAACCATCTACTAGGGCGAAAAAACCGTCTCCAACGGTTGGAAGTTGATACAGCAGGCTGGAATCAGCCGCCTCAAAAGACAAATCATCATATTGTACGTTCTTAAAGAATTGACGCTGTCCGGAAATAGAGTTGCCGCCAATCCTTATATCTTTTTGGGCCAATAAGTTATATGGCACAATACAAAAAGCCAATCTATTTTCCCTTAGATATACGGTATGATCATCTTCAAAGCTCAAGGGAGAAGGGGGTTTTCCAAATAGTTCAGCATCAATGGAAATTGAGCTTAATATCATATCTGAAATATAGTTGACCCCATAATGATCATCATCATCCATTCTAAAACAATACTGGCCAGTTGCCTGAAGATGGCCACAATTAATGCAGGCCCCTGCAAATAAATCGCCCGGGACATTAATAATCTTTACATTTTCCATTGGTTGATCTATCCCAAGATCTTTTAACGATGGCAAATGATTCCCATTAAAAACAATTATCAATTCACGATTTGGATAACTCTGCCCTTCAAACGTCTCCAGGCATCTCTTCAATTTCTCCCGTCTATAGGTCGGCGTTATTACGGATGCCTTTGGAAATTCATTCCAATGCCGTTCAATACCTGATTTTTCACAAATGCGTTTCAGACGATTAAAAAAAGAATGGGATTGATGTACAGCCCGCCATCCCTTGTGTGCAACCCTTTCTCGATAAAGATCATCTTCTTTAAATCGGGTTAAGGCAAGCAGGGATTCAAAGGTATCAGCACATTCAATAACAATATTTTTCCGTACATCTTCATCTTTTAATGCTCCGTTATGAATAACAGCCAAACGGCACCCTGCAGCTTCAAGCGTCATCCACTGCTGTTCGGTTTGAGTGGAAAGCGTTTGTTGAAACGTAATATAAGTCTTGGCATATTTTAAAGCCGAAATTCGACCCTGTCGCGTTGTACAGCCCAGAATACTGTCACGATATTCCGGAAAAATTTTTTTCCTGTTTTGAAAAATTCTATACCGAGATTCGATAATGGATAAGCCGTAGGTTTGGATTTCATTTAAAACGCTTAGCTGGCCTTGTAATCTATCCAGATCTGCCCAGCCATCATACAGAACATTTAAACCAAAGGTATCATAATGATCATAATGACGAAAGGGGTTATGTATGGCAGGCTGAATACACGGAAGTAATATGTCTGCCTGGATTCCGTCTGCCTTCATTTTTTCCAGTTCCCTGGGATCTGCACAGAACACATAATCAAATAATTGAGAAAATCCCTTATACAGGTCATGATATTCATGACCTTTAGTCATCCAATAAACAGTGGGAATTGACTTTTTCCCGGCATAATCTAAAATCTGCAATAAATTTTCCTGTTCTGGTGACCCTTCACCCTGGCCCATGTGCCAATTGCCGCAAGCAGAAATCAAAAAAGAGTCCATCAGTAAAAAATCAGGTTTACCATATGTGAGTACCTGTTCCCAGGTTCCAGGCGTTAAAAGCATCACCTTTCCCTCAAAACGAAATCCCTGATATACTCGCTCTTCAACCACGCATGCCATACATAGGTTGCTGTTTGTTTTATGCTTCAGCGGTTCCCAAGCCGGCACAGGAGGCGACCAGAATCCTGTTTTCTCTATAATTTTCTCATTTAATTTCAGCGCATCCAAATTATTGCTTTTTATATTTAAAGACTTCTCAACACCGAATTTTTCAATCATTGCAAGATACCTTTGAACATTTTAATAAATGGTTCTGGGTTTGACCTTTTCATACACCTGCCAGAACCTGTCCGGATCAGGCTTGCTCACCAGCAAAACAAAAGATTCAACTTGTTCATCATTCCAGTTTAATATTTGTTTTATTTCATTTTTGCGGATCGTAAAAACGGATTTATTCTCCTTGGATGCTAAATGGAAAAAATTGTAAATATCTTTGTGGAATTTGACATTAAAACCTGGATCAGGACTGACCGGGAAACCTTTTGTTTTGAATATTTTTATATTCAGTTTATCACGGGTGATGGAATGAACCTGTTCAAAATCAGGATGATCCTGTAAATATAAGGTTAAGAAATTTCTTCTATGGGTCACCACAATATATTTAACTTTATCATTGTTGACCTGGGCCAAAAAATTCTCTTCATATATTGACACAAGGCTGTTACCTTCCATAATCTTGAAATTATACCGAGGCCAGACAAAAAGCGCTTTTTTCTGAAGATTTTCATGGGAAAAACTGTGTTCAATAAATTGAAAATTATATTGATCGTCGGTGAGATAATCCAGCATATTCAAATAATACCATTGGCACAATATGATTTCCTGCTTTGGGATATGGGTTGTAATCCAATCAGAGGCTTCTCGGGTTGTTTTATTTGCCCATCCATCATT
>JAQICW010000574.1 GCA_027858355.1 Desulfobacula sp. | reverse complement strand
GGTGATAGGCACCCTTGACATGGCTTTTTCCAGAAAAGGTCCCATTCGATCCCAGTCCGGCTCAATCTCACCAAAAGAAAAGGTTTCAGGAACCTTTTTGATTTTCCACGGGGCACATACTGGTTCAAAAAGGCCGATCATAAGACCGCCCACTTCTTCCCGATAATATCCATAGTGAGACGGGTCTTCCAGTACGGGCATATTTTTCGGGATATTGTCGATCTCTTCTGTGATCAGATAATAATGTTCAGCTGCCTGATTGGGTATATTAATTCCGTCAACCTCTCCGATCTGCCGAGCCCACATACCAGCACAATTGATGACAACATCAGCCAAAATATCTCCCTGGTCCGTTTTTACACCGGCAACTGCGCCATTCTTTTTGATAACACTGATTGCAGAAACCCCTTCAATTATATTGACCCCCTGATTCCGAGCACCTTTGGCCAGGGCAATGGTGGCGTCCACCGGATTGACACGCCCGTCCTCTTTAACATAGAAGCCTGCAAGCAGATCATCCACATGGGCCAGAGGACACAGGTCTTTGATTTCTTTTGGTGAAATTTCATTCACATTAATCCCGCAATATCTATTAAATGCGGCCACACGACGATATTCTTCCAACCTGTCTTTGTTGCTTGCCGCTTCAATAAAACCAACGGGTTTAAAACCCGTTGACAATCCCGTCTCAGCTTCCAGACGGTTATACAGATCCCGGCCATAAAGACGCATTTCACACGCTGTTTCAGACAGAGAACCAAATGTCACCATCAGGCCTGCGGCATGCCAGGTTGTTCCCGAGGTTAATTCATCCCGCTCTAAAAGCACCACGTCTTTACAGCCCATATGTCCCAGATGGTAGGCAATAGAACAGCCGATGATACCTCCACCTATGATGACAACATTTGCGTGTTTGGGCAAATTTATATTCTTTTTTTCCATTAGTTTTTCCTTTCTTCTTACGGGGTCAGGCCTATGGTTTTCCAGGATATATCTAACCTTTACCATTGCCCTTTCATAGGCAGTAGTAGCACCTGCCTTTTCCCAGGTTCCTCTCATTTTGCGATCAATCAATTCAGGTCGTGACTGGCTTCTCATATATTTGAATGTGTGTTCATGCATGAGAAAATCTTTGCCTGGTCCTATCTCCTTGATAGGATCGATGGCAAGAGTTTCATCATTCACAGGAATACCCTGAATCGTATGCTTGATCATCCTGGCAAACTCACAGTCTAAAACCAGTTGGCCGTAATCAAAGGTGATGCCGCTTTCAAGCATGCCCGAACCATAAATCATATTGGCGCCTGCCAATGCTGGAATAAGTCCGGTAAGTGTCTTTTCATGGCCAGTCTGGGTATCAGATATTTTACTGTCGCCCTACTGGCCGGCAACATAACTGGGCAGGGCATAATATCGGGCAAGACGGGCCACAGCACCACTGATAAGCGCACACTCGGGCGTGCCCACGCTTGCAGACGCCAGTTTTAAATCCATGGCTGTGGTGGAACTGCCATAAATAACAGGGGCCCCTCTCCTTGTGAGCTGGGCCAGGGTGATGCCTGAAAGAACTTCAGCATTATGATTCACAAGCGTGCCGGCAAGTGTTACAGGGGATGTCCCCCCTGCCATGGCCATGGATAAAATATTACAGACCACATTGTTTTTTGCTGCTTCCATTATAATTTCACAACAATCGGAAATCAGCTTTAACGGGCTTACTGGACAGGTTGTAAAAGAAACAAGGGGGCGTTTTTTAAATTCTTTTGCCCCGCCGGCAATGGCTTCACCCATTTTAATAATTTTCTTTAAGAATTTTCCATTTCCCGGACCAAAGGCACAATGTTTTGTGGTATTGGTCAGATAAGCTTCTGCATTGTGAAGGGGTACTGTGTTCTGATTGACATCATGAGCGCCAAGGGCTTTTTCACAAAAATCAATTTCATCAAGATAATCAATTACTCTGGCAGAATCAATCAGGTCCTGTTTTAAAGGGCTTCGGTTTTCTCCCGTATATGGATCATTCACCTTTACTCCTTCACTGAAATTGGTAAAATAAACCCGGGTTTTTTCCAGAACAATATCATGTCTGGGATCACGGCCATACAGCACCACCTTGGGAGGTGCTGACCGGATGGCATCTTCCACCATTACAGGGGGGATTTTTACAATTTTTGTATAGTGATCGACGAAAGCTCCACCCTCTTCAAAAAGACCCAGAGCATTTTCATCTTCCACAAAAATGCCTGTTTCATTGAGGACTTCAAGGGTTCCATAGTGAATCTCATCCAACT
>JAQICW010000566.1 GCA_027858355.1 Desulfobacula sp. | reverse complement strand
AAATTAATGTTAGAACAAATAGAAGCGCTTGAAAAATCTAAACAAAATGATCTTAAATTTACAAAAGCGGCAAATTTAAAGTTTGCTAAAAATATTTCATCTGTTCAGCTTTCTTTTTTTGAACTGGCACAAGCCTCAATGTTCTATCCCATTGTTTTTCCCTTAGAAGGTGAGTGTATCCCCCTTGCGCTTCTCTCGTTTGGAAAAGACATTAATGGGTATGTGAATAAGGATAACAAATGGATCGTACCCTACGTCCCTGCATTTTTCAGATATTATCCCTTTACCCTTGCTAAAATGTCTGAAAAAAAAGAAGCTGATCAGATTCAATTTGCTCTCTGTATAGATGCAGAATCTGAGCATTTTAAATCCGATCAGGGTGAAACTCTTTTTACTGAAGAGGGAGAGCCCAAAGACTTTGTCAAGGCCATTCTTATGGCTTTAAGAAAGCACCAGGAAGAGATGGTGGCGACGTTTAATGCGTTTAAAGAGATAGATGAGCAGAACATCATCGTCGAAAAAGAGCTCAATTTTGAAATTAATGATCAGGAAAGAACAGTAAAAGGATTTAGAGCGGTAGATATGGACAAATTAAAAGCGCTCGATGACAAGACGCTTTCCAACTGGGCACGAAATGGAATTTTATCTTTTATTTATGACCATGCCAGATCCTGTACCAACTTAAGCCTGCTTGCAGGAACCAAAGTATCGCTGTCCTAATCTAAGCCTATTTCATTTACAATATTTTAGAAGGTGCTTTTATGAAAAAAGCACCTTCTAATTGCCATAAACAGAAGGGATAAGATGATCTGTTTATCAGCCCCATCCTGAACCATTCATTGAAATGTATCAATTCCATTGCAGAAAAACAGGGTGATTTTGTTATTTATCCCCAATATCCTGGATTGAAACAATGTTCTGTATATTTTCCAGGGAGTGGAGGTGGGCAAATATAATTCCCATCAGACCGTTGCGAAACCATTGGGCAATTACAGAGTCTTCAAGTGCTGAAAGCCTTTTCGTATCAACAACCCTGAATCCCTGCAATAACTTTGATTTACCGTTTTGATTTATTTTAAGCTGTTTGGGTTGAAGAACCTCTTCTTTGTCCAACAATTCAATCAGCTTTAGTGTCATTGTGAAATCCATTTCAATCCGGGTTAAAAACTCCTGGGCCTGTTTTATAACACTCCCGGGTTTATTATCCTTGTCAAATAAAGGATCTCCCTCAGCTGAAGCAAATTGAGGTGCATCTTTATCAATCAGGATCGCAAATTGGTTTTCTTGTTCCGGGATGGGTGCAAAAATAAAAGGGAAACGCCGAATATGAGCAGGGATATAGCCAGCAGACCATTTACCGTCTTTTCCAACACACGGATTCTCATCAAGCTTGCTTGAAAAAAGCGCCAGGGGAAGCTGTAAATTTTTTGAATCTTTTTCAGGAAAGACAATTGGAAAAAACTTTGATGCTTTGACAACTTCTGATCCGCCCAGAATGCAAAAGGGAATTTTTGAGGCAAATTCATATCCCTTAACAGGTTTATATTTTAAGTCGCCATGGCGCATATTATCAAGGGCTTCAAGATTTTCAAACATTTTTATTCTCCATTTTGGTTTTTAGTTTCATCGTAGGCTTTCATTTCTTTTAACTCTTGAAAACTTCGCAAAGCCAGTATTTTTTGTTTTTTTTTGCTTAACTTTAATCATATATTATCCTCTGTCAACACTGAAATTAAATGAATCTGGGATTAGGTTTGCATTATCAGTAAGTTGTGTCTTATCATAAAATCTGTTTCTGTTTTGCAAATTCGTTAGATTTTGAAGTGACACCAAGTGAAAATAGATAAATTGTATATAATTCATACGCCTTAATTCAAGATATTTATCATCTGGAAGTTCTCTCAATCGTTGCTCATTAATATGGAAAAGACCTGTAAGCATTAATGATTTCTGATCTGATCGCTGAACCTGGATCTTTAATGGGGTCAGCAGATTAAACTCACCAAGTTTGGCACAAAATTGTTCTGCCTTTGCTATACCTGTCTGGTATCTTTGTAAAAGGTCTAAAGCCCTGTCAAGAATCTGGCTTTGATTACCTGACTGATCAAAGAGAGTCTCGCCTGTTCTTTGAGAAAAAAGACCGCATTTTTCATCAATACACAATGCAAGTTTTTCCTTGTCATCTGTAGCGACAAAAGAGAATGGATAACGCTTTACAGCCCATGGGATATACCCTGCTATCCAACTGTTTTTTTCATCAATACAAAGATTTTTTCCCGGTGTAAGACCAAGCATAAGATTTGGAAATATTTTATCCTGCTCTTGAATAAAAACAATGGGCAGGTGAATGCATGCACCGGGAAATTCATCCGGGGCCAGGGGAACTGAATGAAGAGCGTTCGCAAATTTATAATTTGTAACCGGTGCAAGGGTAACGTCCTTATGTCTCTGCCGGGTAACCTGAACCACTTTTTGAAACATGTTTATATTTACTCCGTTTTTTATAGGGCAAATTTAGTATAGCTTTATTACTTTTAAAAAAAGAGCGGACAAACAAATCAATAAAAATTGTATATGACATTTATACACAAATGAATCAACATTAAATCATCCAGAGTCTTGCCCGAAATTTGTAAATTTATGCTTTACTTTTAAATTTGTGCGTTACACAAAAAAACCGTCATCCAATGAAGAATGACGGTTTTTTTATGTGTTTTAAGAATGAATCAATACCACACTCTTAATGAATGGAGGCAAAATATTACCTGCCTCCATTGTTTTAGGGTTTATGCAAATATAATGTCGCCTAAACCGCCAGCCATACCACCACCAAGAGTCTCGTTAGTGATATCGACAACCATATCATCTGCCTGGACAAAATCACCATCCATGTTAACATCAACAAAGATACGATAATCATTGGTAGCGCCTTCACGCTGGATAACAACGGACCGGTCAACCTGCTGACCTGCAACAAGATTCACAGTGTCAAGGAAGAAATCCGTCAAGGTAGCAGCACTGTCAACTGAAACAGGCGTCTGGTAGATAATTGCCTCAGCTCTATCAGCCGTACCACTTCCGTCAAGATCTTCAGTGGCAGCACTGGTAAATCCGCCAAAATCGAATACAGACAAATCAATTTTATCAGTACCGGTAGTGAAAAAGTCGATTTCATCACGAGAACCCATTACGGAATCGGTCTGAAGATCATATGCAACCTCAACAACACCGAGACTATTAGCGTCAATCGCTTCTCCACCAGCAGCTGATACTGTACGAGTGACGATGTCACCGTCAGCTAAAGTACCCGGAATAGCCGTAAGAACAGTCAGCAGTTGAAGCGTGTCAGCAGCATCAATTGTTGCCAAAGTAGTTCCATCTTCCTGATAATAATAAACACCGGTGCTTACGCCATCACCGATTATCAAGATAGCATCATCGCCTGCAGCAGCACCAGCAACAGCACCCAATTCCGCAGCTAAATCACCAAAAGCCACATTATTAGCAGCAAAAGTGTTAGCACTGGCAAGAGCTGCACCACCGGCAGATGAATTAAAAATTCCATCTGCTGCCAGGTTGATACCGCCTCCGCCTGCTACGGTTGCAACCGTACCATTTTCAACAAGAAGCGCCTGCAGGGCACCGGAAAATACAAGTTGATCGCCAGTGGCCAAGAAATCAGCAACCGTATCCGCATTAACAGTTGACACGGCATGCGTACCGACCATAACTGTATCACCATCGTTCACTGTTGTATAGAAGACACGATCCACTGCGCCATCCACAGTCAGTGTAATGTTATCTTGTCCACCCGCACCAGTGATTTCATCAGCACCAGCGGCACTATTGATGTCATTGTCCTGACCATTACCGGTGATGTGATCGGCAAAAGCTGATCCTGTAACATTCTCAAATCCAACAACCGATGTCACAAAGTTACCATTAACTGCATTGGTATTGGTTTGATCTTCTATAACCTGCTGGGTTGTCAGATTCACAACATGCTGACCATTGGCTACAACTGCAGCAAAATTAGAAATATCAATTATATCATTGGCTTCGCCGGTACCCGTAACCGTCAGGGTTCCGGTTCCACTGAGAGCGTCACGCCAGATGGAGATTGTATCTTCGCCAGATACGATATAAGTACTCTGCATCTTATTGTTAACAGCGTCAAAGCCGGCAAATGCAACACCAGCATCAGTTGTATCGAAGAACGTTAATGTACGATCTGCAGTAAGTGCAGAATAATCAACGGCATTTGCACCACCCATCAATTGAAGAATATGGTTAGTACCAGTCTCATTATTGGTAAACTCAACTGTCTGGGCCAAGGCATTACCGGCAACACCTATCCAGCCAAAACCTGTTCCATTCGGATCATCCATGAAGCTGCCGAAAACAGTGCCAAGAGCAGTATCACGCACTTCAATACCTAGCATATCTGTATCAGCCACACCATTGAACCCATCAGGATCAATAAACTCATTACCATTATCCATCGGGCTTGGGGATCCATTGAGTGTAACTTGCTGGGAGAAATCAATTGTGGTCGCCACAGTGCTCTCTCCAAGATCGATAAAGTTAAGACCGGCACCGGCAATATATCTTTCAGCACCTGTTGCAAGATCTACCCTGTCACCATCAGCAACTACACCATTATTAAGGTTACCATCTGCGTTTCCGTCAACGAGAACACGGTCTAGTTCCGTACCATCTGTAGCCAGAACAACAGCCACATTACCGGCCTCATTTGTATAGTCCATCATGTCGCCTGTGCCTGCACCAAGATCAAATCTAAACAGACCGTTATAAGCAGGATCTGCGGTAACAAGTGCATCATTAGTGGCGGCAGTAAGACCTTCACCGTCACCAAGATAGGACATGAACCCAAGGTCTGGTGTAGCAGCTGCAACAGCTGTATTATCGTTCATGTTATTGGCAACAACAACCCGATCATTTCCTGCTCCACCGGTCACTCTTTCCATTAAAGTAGCATTTGTAATGGTCAGAATCTCATGTCCCTGTCCAACGCCGGCCTGTGAAATACCGCCAGTACCTAGAACAGTGAAATCAGCAAGCGCTGCAGTAAGATCCGCACCATTACCATTTGCTTGTAATGAGTTATTAACAACAAGATTTCCGCCATAATTAAAAATCGCACCATCAATTCCTGTCAGATCAACCGTATCAATATTACTGCTGCTTACGGCGGCATTTAAAACACCAACCACTTCAACACCGGTCAGAACATCGGAAACACTTGTACCAACACCCAGGATTCCATTTGCAGATGTTACAATGGTACTTGCAGCACTGACGGCAACCGTCAGATCTGGTGTTTGTGCAGGTGTCCAGGGGGCATTATGAGTATACGTTACCGTATCAGCACCCAGGGTCAAAGCACCTTCGTTACTCGCATTTCCGGCAAGATCAACATTATTGGCTGTCCCAACTTCATTTTGAGAGAAAAAGACATTATCATTGGCACCACCACCGATAACATGCTCAGTACCCTGAACAGCACTATCAGCCACGTTGGTCTCTGTTGCGATTAAAGCATCATTGTTATTGGTATCAACAGTATGTGTAATTGCAGCACCAGCGTTGTAGTTGAGCGTTACACCTTCATTTGCAATCATGTCTCGTAACGCCTGAGTTGCACCGGCTGTTGTAGTCGCTGCAATTTCATCTGAAAGCGTTGCAAAATTCAAGGTATCAGAAGCAGTATTACTTAAGGTTCTTACCAGCTCAATGCCAGTGTAGGTTGTAACACCAGCGCCGGCACCAGTAGCTGTAACAACACCAGCATTGGTTGACCCGATGCCGCCAATGACAACGTTAAAGGAGGTCCCTGCACCAAAGTTATCTTCATTAAAAATCAAGGCATCCTGATAAACATTGCCTGCGATGCCAGCAGCATCATTGCCACCGCCATCAATGGTATCTATACCAAGAGAACCCTCGAAACGGTCATCACCTGTACCACCATTAAGAACGTCAGCACCTGCCGCACCAATCAGATAGTCATCTCCATGAAGCGCTGTATCATTGGTTCCGTTTCCAGTGGTATCTACAAGGATTGCATCACTACCAGTAAGGGTTCCGCCAGCAGTCAATGCAGTTGCCAATACTGAATGTGAGTAGGTGGAACCATCAGCAATATCTGTGGGATCCAGTGCATCACGGCCATAATTGTCATTTGCGCCTGAACGGCCGACAAAGATAACCGTATCATCGTTAATGTCATTATCTCGACCATCATAATCCACCAGTTCAACTGAATTATTATGGAAATCTTCAACAGCGGCTGTTCCGGGAGTACCACTTGGATTGATTATTGTTACGGTCGGAGCACTCATGAAAACATGCTGTGCCGCGTCAGGACCTGTAGCAGTCTCTGTAAGGACTAGAACACGCTCGTTTACACTTCCGACAATAACGTCAGCAGTCACTGCATTAACCTGACCTGAGGTGCTATGGATATCCCAGGTAAGATTGGTGATTTGATTTGCAAAATTGGCGACAAACCCGTCTGTATTCACATCACCAGCAACCATGGTGCGTGCGTAGTCAACACCGTTAATAGTAACCGTTACAACATCACCAATATTAAGATTCTGGAATTGGACCTGCCAGTTCTGGGTTTCAGCAAGTGTAGTTGTTACATTGCCGGCGCCATCATCTTCAAATCCAACGACCAAATCTTCTGCATAATCCACTCCACCAAGTGTGGCAAGTGTATCATCCGTACCGAGCCCTGTGGACCTGTTGGCATAGGATTTAAAGATCAGTCTGTCAATATCGTCTGTAATCTGAACCGGCAGACCATTATCAATGACTGCACTGGCTGTGAAATCATCAACATCCAGGTCCCCTGCAATGGAAGGAGAGGTAATGGGTCTTCCACCGGCATCTGTTACGACAAGTGTATCTCCGTCAGCAGCAGCTGAAAGTCCTGCATCAATGGCAGAAATAATATCGTTAACCGCCTGGGCCAATTCTGTCATGGTTGTTGCAGAAGTGATTGTAGCACCGGAAGCTGAAAGAGGTACTCCATCCAGAGTAAAGAGAACGGAAATAACGTCTCCCGGATCTGTCATACTATATGTAATGGTTGAAGGATCAGCACTTGTGGGATCACCATCCGTGCGATAATCCTGACCAAAAGTACCATCCCAGATACCATCCTGATCCGCATCAATCTGACGGTGGATGATATTGTCGTCATCCACGGCACCAAGGCTGAAGATAAAATCATCATGACCTGCACCGCCGGAAAGAAGATCATCACCACCACGGCCTTCAAGAACATCATCTCCGGTATTGGCATATAGGGTGTTGTCTCCAAGATTGAATACAGTATTAAGTGCGCCGGCAGCGGTATATCCGAACATATTGTCATCATCCGCACCATCAAATCCGCGCAGATCCATATCAGCGGCAAGACCACCAAAGTCAGCCTGGTATCTATAGGCAAAATCAGAGATATTTGATCCGTCTGCATCATAATCCAATGTTCCAAGACCGGTAGCAATAATACCTGTCATGTCCTGAATCGTTGAACGGGCAACGCCTGCAGCGTATTGAGTCTGATCAGCAGTAAAGTTCTGGCCTACAATTTCATTATTCAGCGTATCAGCACCACCATATCCGCGATAGAAGACACCCTGACCAACACCAAGGTCGAGACGAACCACACTGTCTGTGGTTAATGCGGCAAGGGCATCAGCCTGGGCTGTGGTACCCTGGGCAAGTTCATTTGCAGCAGTCTGACCCTGCATACGACCCATACTGAAATCTGTTACAAAGAGATTATCTCCCCCACCTGCAATAGCAGCAGCACCTGTTACACCGCCGACAACACCACCATCATAGTTACCACCGTCCATTTCAAAAACAATAGTATCATTTCCGGCACCACCAAATAAGGAATCCATACCATCGTTTACAGTACCCACTGAATTTACATTCAGGTCAAGTCCGTTTGAGGCATCAACAAGATTCGGATTATTGGCATAAGCCAGAAGGTATTGCAGTTTTCCACCAAAAATAATATCATTTCCGCCACCAGCGTTAACTGTATCATTGTCATAACCACCAACAATAATATTCATAACATTCATTGGATCTGTAACAACGATTTGTCCGGTTGAGCCAAGCCCTGAATTTTCAGTACCGTCTGCTGCATGGGCACTCTTATAATCTCTCATTCCGCCAAGAACAGTGTCAAAGGAATCGAGAAAGCTATAGAGATCACCAGATGCATCAAGATGCTCAATATTTGTAATCGCAGCCATTGTACCGGAGTTCAGCGTAATGCTTGTATTCATGATAGCAGCAACAGGTTCATTGTCATCCGAAATTTCCAGAAGCGCCCAGTCACTGTCCTGATCTGAATTACTATCCCAGGTTTCGCCACCTCGGTAAGTTGTTCCATTACCATCTTCGGCATCGATTGCAGACATATTCATATAAAAGAAATCTGCATTACGACCGCCATCTACAACATCGGCAAGAGCAGCTGCAACCGGTAATCCGGTCTGAGTATCAATAATCACCATTGCGCCCACTGCATTGACGCCGGGCACAAATCTACCTGCATCCACACCACCAGCGGCGATAAAGTCATTTCCTACACCGGTGAATACGATATCCACACCACGACCACCAAGATAAACAGTACCGTCTGTGGTCACACCATCACCGTTATATCCGGTTCCGTCAAAGTTTACATCACCGAAATAATTATTGGCAGTATCTGTACTGTCTATGGGGTTGCTGGCATAGAAATCAAACACTTCAAAATTAGCAACAGAGAGAATTCCCTGGGCCTGAACATTATTTTCAATACCGTTTGTAGCGATGGTACCGCTGCCATCGAGGTCAAGACCTTCAGCCTGGTTTGAAAAATTAGTCAGGTCGATCCTCATGTCGTTAGTACCCGTTACATGAAGCTTCTGAATTCCTGCGCCGCCATCTGCGACCAAACCTCCATCCGGTGCTTCGAGAGGGCCATTCGTTCCGTCAACAGCCAGATCCCAGAAATTTGCATTGACAGCATCCTGGGTGATAGCGAACTCACCTTCAGCAGCGTTATTTGAAACAGTCCAGTTTTCCCAGGAACCCGTACCTGAATTTGCAGACCATGCTTTAATCCAGAACTCCTGGGCAGTACCTTCGGCTCCAGGAACATAGGAAACATTAGCAAGGTCAGCAGCAGCAATCCATCCTTCACCCGCCCCATTATCAAGGGAAGATGTATCAAGATAGTGACCGTTTGAGCTTTCCCCGGCTGTATTTCCGATCCAGACCCTGTACCAGGAGCCTGATGAAAATGATTCATCATTAAACATATCGGCAATCATAGTTCCACCGGTAACATCTGTTGTAACACTAACATCTGCTATGTCATCAAAAGCGACTGCCCCATTGTCCCAAACACTGGAACCGGCAGCTGCTGAATATGTTTTGACATAGAGAGTGTCATCACCGGACTGGGCAAAGTCAGCTCTTACGCTGTCTAAATCACTTGCCATGATCCACCCGCGACCACCTGAATAGTATGCGGTGGTGTCAACATAATCACCCACAGTACCGGCTGCATTACCGGACCATAGCTGATACCACTCCGTTGAAGCGCTTTCGCTGTCAATAATAAGATCAGCAAAAGTAGAAGTGGAAGTTGCAGCATTAAAAGTAATAGCCATAATCTTGTTCTCCTTGTTTAAAATTTACAGTTAACTAAATAATAATTATTATTGAACTACTGTACTACTGTACTACAAAAATGTACTACAAAAAAAGCTCTTTCCAGACATACTTATTGATCTGAAGATGTGATTTTTTTATACTGCACGCGCAGTTTTAAAAAATTGCATCACGAGCCCCTTAATCCCTAACCTATATAGCAACTATTGTGCCAATAAAAAAACACTATGATTTAAAGAAGTTATACGACGAGATGGAAACTTAACGGCTTTATACATCCTATTATGTTCAGATTCAACCAACTATAAAGATTCTCTGAGAGACCGATCTATATTGAGAAGAATCGGTTCAATTAAATATTGGAGGAACGTACGCCTTTCTGTTTCAATAAAACAGGCTGCCGGCATACCAGCGGCCAGCCAGGCATTGTGCTTTTTCAATTCACCTTCTAAAGGGACAGCATGTATGAGATAAAAAGACATCTCTCCATACTGTGTTTTCTCCATCATCGTATCCGGAGAAACATAGGTAATTTCAGCTTCAAGGGGTGGTGTTGTAATGCGATTAAAAGCACTGAGTTGTATTCTGGCTTTCTGTCCTTCTTTTACGGCTGTGATTTTATCCTGACGCAACTTGCATTCAATCAGCAGCCTGGCACCAGCAGGAACAATATCGAGAATAGCTTCCCCGGCCCTGAGAATACCGCCCTGTTCCGAATGTATCCTCAGGTTGATAACTTCCCCTGATACGGGTGCAACAATATCCAATCGTTCCCTTGCGTCAACTCTGGGTTTAAGCTTTTCTTCCAATTCAAAAATATCTTCGTTGGTTTTGGCAAATTCGCTTACAGCCCTTTCTCTGTAATTATTTTCCAGGTCAATGGAACTGAGTCTAATTTCTTCGATTTGTTCTCTTGACTCGGCAATCGCCTGCTTGTTCCTGGCCATCATAGCGTTGTTTTCTTCAAGATTCCTGTTCAACGCGAGCAAATCAGAGCGATCCAGGTAATTTTCTTTTAAGAGAGGCTCTTTGATACCTATCTCCTCTTTTAACGAGCTTATAATAGCATCCCGAGCTTTCAGCTCATCTTGAACCCCAATAATTTTCTCGTTTAGCTGCCTGATTCTTGCTCCATGCATAGAAATTCTAGATCGAAGTGAATCACGCCTGGATATAAAAATATCCTGTTCTTTTTTCATGAGGGTATCTACTTCAAGATCTTGTTTTTGAGCTTTGATCTGGTCGGACCATGTAAGAACATCAACCATGTCTTTTTCAGCAGAAAGCCTATCAAACTGCACAAGTTTTGTTAAAAGCATACCACGTATCATTTCAACGGAGGAATCAATTTGAGAGCTCTTCAAACGAATAAGCACATCTCCTTTTTTGACGGTATCACCCTCTTTAATCAATATTTTATCAACAATACCTCCCTCAAGGTGTTGCAGGGTTTTTCTTTCATTGGATATTTTGACTACTCCTTCAGCAATAACCGCACCGCTGAAGGGCATTGTAGCAGAGATGCCGCCAAGTCCTCCAAAAAAGAACCCAATAACCAGAAGACCCGCAACAATAAGTTTATTTGGTTTTGTTCGAAATTTTTCAATTTTATTAAAACTCATATTATACCATCTCAATACTTACAATTAATTGTATATAGTAGCCTATACATTCTTTTTGGCAGCCTGGCCGGATAAGGCCTTAAAGACTTCTTGCCTGGGTCCAAACATTACAACCTGACCATCCTTGATCATTAAAATTTTATCCACACTGGAAAGAATTGTCGGCTTGTGTGTGACAATAATGGTTGTTATTTCTTCCTGACGAAGTCTTTGAAGTGATTGCATCAATGCCTGCTCACCGATCTCATCAAGGTTTGAATTGGGTTCATCTAGAATCACGAATTTGGGTGTCCCATAAATGGCTCTTGCCAGTGCTACTCTTTGGCGTTGTCCGCCGGAAAGCAGATTTGCCGCTGATCCGCCGATATAGGTATCGTATCCTTCAGGAAGATTAAGTATCAACTCATGGACACCTGCTTTTTGGGCGGCTTCAACCACTTTATCTGAATCCGGTTCTCCCATCCGTGCAATATTGTCTTTGACTGTACCTGGAAAAAGCTCAACATCTTGCGGAAGGTATCCAATAAATTTTCCAAGTTCATCCGAATCCCAACTAAAAATATCAGCTCCGTCCAGGCGGACTTTACCCCCGGCTGACTCCCAGAGCCCCAACAAAACCCTGCAAAGGGTTGTTTTGCCGGCAGCACTTGGACCTATCAGTCCAAGGCTTTCACCTGGATTCAACTTAAGGGTAATATTTCTCAAAACATATCTGCCGCCTATTGCCAGTGTAATCCCTTCTACATCTAATTTCCCCTTGGGGTCCGGCAAAGACATCTTCTCCAGGTTGGCATTGGCGGATATCAAGCGACTCAATCTTTGATAAGCACCCCGCGCATCAACTGTCATTTTCCAGGTTGCCATTCCCTGCTGAATAGGGGCAAGTGCTCTTCCCATAATAATGGATGAAGAAATCATGATCCCGGGAGTACACTCATTTTTCAGTGTTAACCAGGCACCAACCCCGTATATCAGAACCTGCATGGATGAATTAATCGCTTTGGTGGCAGACTGGAGCAGACCAGCATGCCGACTGGCACCGGTCTGAAGATCCAGTACGACATCGTTTCCCTTCTGCCAATGGGATAATATGCCTGGCAGCATTCCCATACATTGAACAGATTCGCTGTTTCGCATTGCCGATGAAACAAAAGCCTGGGTTTTAGCGCTCTGTTGTGTGGCGGCACTCAATTTATTCCTTGTTAAAAATTCCTGGGCAAGGCCCAAAACTATTACAGCCAGGGCACCACCTGTTGCGACCATACCCATGACCGGATGCATGAAATAAATGATACCAAGAAATATCGGTGACCAGGGAATATCAAAAATCGCCAGGATTGCATTACCTGCAAAATAATTACGTAAAATATTGACATCACGCAGCCCGGAATCATGACCAACCTTTTGTAAGCTTGAAGCATCTTTGACCATTTCAGAAAAAACAGGGCTTGACAGGGTTTTATCCATATCTACACCGGCCATGACCAGAAGCCGTGACCTTAAAAAATCCAGCAGCCCAAAAATTAAAAGTGCAAATAAAGCTGCCGCTGTTATTGTCATCAACGTAGGCATGCTATAACTTGAGAGTACCCGATCATAAATTGCCAGCATGTAAATGGGGAAAGTCAAATAAAGTAAATTAATAAACAGGCTGAAAAATCCTGCAAAAAAAAAGTACTTTAGCCATTTCAACATAAATCTTCGCATTAAATACTACTCCGTAAATAATCTATTGTTCAGTTTCATTGTTCAGTTTCATTGTTCAGTTTCTAATTCCCATGGCATGATTCAATCTAACCATTGACAGTTTATAATCAAGAAGAGCCTGACTCAGCAGAGATTCTGACTTGACAAGTTGAGTTTGGGCGCTAAGAACATTGGATATTGTTGTTAATTTTGCATTAAATCTTTTCTGTTCTCTTATGTAACTCTCCCGAGCTGCTGAAATCGCTTTTTTACTCGAACCCAGCTTCTTTTGAGTTTCATGAAATAATTTATGAGCAACTAGGACATCTTCTGTTATCTCCATTGCCACCTGGTTTAAATCATTTTCCAGTTTCTGGACCTGCAAATGATTTTTCCGGGCCTGGTAATAATTTGATCCGCCGTCAAATATATCCCATCTGATAAAAACACCTGCTTCCCAGTATTGATTTTGCTGGTCTCTGTTATAGGCCTGCCCGGTTGATAATATACCTGGTTCGCCATAGGCCGAGTCTGTATCAATCAATCCGGCAATAAAGCTCATTTTTGGATAGTATTTTCCCATTGAAATGGATATATCTTTTCTGGCCATTTTAATTTCCAGTTCAAGAAGTTTTGGTTCGATTCTATTTTTCATTGCTAAATCAAAACATTGATCAACGCCCATTGTAAAATCAATCTCTTCCTGTTCAAACGTTCCATTGTATTCAACCGGATTTGTGATAGTTTTTTTATGGGGCATTCCTAAAAGAAGATTCATCCTCTCAATATACCTGAAAACTGATGTTCTGGTTTCCCACAGCCTTTGTCTGGCAAACTCAAGGTCTGCCTCAGCCTGGAGCACCTGGGAATAGGGCACAAGTTTTTTACTACTTAATGCTTTTGCTGCAGCAAGATCTGATTCAAGTCTTGTAATTCCCTGGGAGATAATTGAAATATCATATCGGTTTTTTAGCAATTCAAGAAAAGTAGACCGGACATTGTTTATGAGATCCAGTTTTTTGACATCCACCTGGGCCTTTTGATACTCTTTTCCTAATTTGGCCTTTTTATATCTGTTTACATATTCAAATCCGGAAAAAAGTACCTGGGTCAGCCTTACACTTGCGACCCCAATATTCTGGTCAATATAATCTGAATCACTAGGGCCCTTGGAATAGATACTGGAAATGGAATTCAGCGAATAAGACGCAGCAATAGAAGGCAAAAAATATCCCCTTGCTGATTTTATGTCTTCATCAGTCTGTTTCACGGCAATTTGGAGCCCTTGAAGTACAGGACTATTTTCAAGGGCATATTCCACGCTTTCTTCCATTGAAAAAACCTGAGCAGCTTGTGCAATAGTGTGGGAAGCTATGATACAAAAGAACATAAAAATTATGATAATTTTATTCATCTGGTTATAAGATCTGCCCACTATAATTTTCCCTTATTTTATCAATTATTCCAAAGTTGTTTTAGATATCAGACAATGACTCTTGGTGCAACTCTTTTTTCAAACCCGCATATGGTGAAGTTGTGTTTATTCACTTCTGATAAGTTCAGATTTTAACCATAAACGAATATAGGGATCAGACAACTCTGTGGTGCGTATCTTTTTCCAGGACACAAAAGCGGTTTCCCATTGTTTTTCAGCAATATCAGTTAATTTGGGATTCTGCACCGTCTCTGCAACCAGCTGGTCTCTGTTGACAAACAAAAAATCCATGATTGCCCTTACAATCACCATTCTTGCAACAATCCTTAAAGGAAAATCATTTTTTGTAACAATGATTTGAAACCTGATAAAAGCGCTATTCCCATCAATGGCAAGATCTGTTGTGTTCTGGGTTGTCAGGACAAAATACATATGAGCAATATACTCTTTATGGGTATTTGCAAGGGAATTAAACCATTCAATAAATGCAGTTATTGGGTTTTTGAGGATTTTTTGGATTTTTTGGACTCTGTTTCTTTGGGGTGCTGTTTTTTTGGGTTCTTATTTTTAGCTTCTTATTGATTGATATTTGATATATCAATTGATAAAAAGGTGTCTTCAAACATCCTGTGTGAAATTCTTTTTAAATATCCGCTTTTTTTTGTAACTTCATTTGTAACTTCATTTGTAACTTCAATTGTGTAGGTATCTGCAGGCAGCGATACAGAAAAGTGGCCTGCATAGTCTGTAAATAATTTTTGAATAAAAGCCCCATTATTATCATATATGGATACCTTATGTCCCTGGATTTCCTCTCCAGGGGTATAAACACCATTCTTGTCATCATCCGAATAGATTACACCGTAAATCCCGGGATTTTTATCTTCCTGAAAATCTGCCTGGCCCATATCAATTGCAAAATCAGCAACAACAGTCTTTTCTCTATATATAAATCGAAGACCTATACCTGCTTCATCCATATTTTCCGAAAACAGGATACTCATTAAAACAGGAGAGGACTCAAGCTCTTTTATCAGTACCTCTTCAATAATCTCGTCAACAGGGACCACCTCATCTTTTCTATCATACCGGGACCTCAGGAATGATTCTTCCACATCAACACCCTCATATCCAAGATCTTTTGCACGATCAAAGGGAGAAAGTTCCTCTTCTGATTCACTGGTAGGTGTATGAAGATATTCCATAGCTGATTCACAAAGAATCGGTTGATAGAATAGCGGTGGATATGTTCCGATCAAATTAGCATAACCCTCAGAAAAGGGCGTAAGCATTGAATCCGAAAGGGCATTTAAGCTCAGATATTTAAAAAGTGTAGTTGGCTCTTTCCTGATTTGATTAATTACATTTAACATCTGAATCTGGCTTTTAACCAAGGAGGAAGATGCAAAGTTCAATGTGATAAAATAGGCCATCTGGCCAGTAGTCTCAAAAACCCCACTCCTGAAAGATACTCCAATAAGGTCATAATCAGATGAACATATATTTATAGGTTCCGTCCGATTCGGGTCAAGCTCATTTGCAAACAGGTTCTCAAGCAGTAATTTGATGGCATCCCGGGGAGCCATAAAATTAAAAAAAGATACCACCCCGCCTGTTTCCCCTGTAATCATATAGTCATATTCAGGAGGGATTTTGGCATCAGAATCACTATTATCATCAAACAGGTTATTATTATCAGCTCTGGAAAAAAGGGAATAATCCATTTTTAATGGTAAAAAACCATTTTTAGATGCTGCATCAAGCCAGGGCAGTTGATCTCTCAGGGCCTGCCTGTCAAATCCAAGCCCCTGGGCATAGGACAATGGATCCAAGCGTATCTCATTAATCAGCTCAATTATGTATTCTTCGTCTGCCGAAACTTCATCAAAAGCATTTGACAAAGTCGGCAGACTCAGAAAACATAAAAGGATAAAGATAAAAAAACTTGATTTAATAGTCTGCTTAATATTTAAAATAGTTTCCATAAGAACTTATATCACAGCAAATACCATGCCAACATAAAAATCCTTTAACCACAGAGTCTTACATTCTTTGCACTTTTTTTCATTGTTCAAAAACAACCTCTAATTGACAGATTCAAACAACTACCAGTTCATTTTTAAAACAATAGCCGCACTGAATGAATCATGCTTGTTTATGGAATAAAGTCCTGGTGTTTCATTCTGACTGTTAAAAATATTATTAAGATGGAGTCCCAGGTCAAAGGGAAACAGATCAGTAACCATTAAATTGAGATCAAATACCCAGGTATCATCATAGTTTTTTTTAATGTTTTGAATAGGATAGTATATTTTTCTTTCTGAAAAATATTTCAGCTCAGGAATAAGGACTATATTGTCTGTTATATCCCAGGCTGCCTTAAAATTTAACATGACCGGGGCACCTGGATCATAATCATAATTCAGCTCCTGATAATGTTTGATAACATTACCGTCATTGTCAATAAATGAATAATCATTGTAAAGGTATGTTTCATCAGGCCCCTTGGTATCAAGAATTACAAGGTTCCCTGAAATTTTAAGAAAATTGGTAAGCTTTACATCCCATTCAAGTTCAATTCCATCAATTGTCTGGCTGTTGGATGTAGAAAGCCCGGCTCCTGCATAACGATCTTCAATCACATGATTATCAATTTCATTTCTAAACAAAGTCAATGCCGCTTTTTTATTATGGGATTTCCAGGA
>JAQICW010000539.1 GCA_027858355.1 Desulfobacula sp. | reverse complement strand
TTAACTTCAGAGGCAGTTATACCGGGGAATACCACCGTAAATTCCTCTCCGCCATAACGGAATGCCTTTCCTCCACCCGTAACCGCCTTTAATTTATTACATAGAAGACGTAACACATCATCACCAGCATCATGGCCATAGGTATCATTAAATTTTTTAAAATGATCCACATCCAGCATGGCAATACAATATTTACTTCCGAGTTTGTTTAATGTTTCATTCAGAGCTCTTCGACCAGGAAGATTGGTCAGCTCATCAAGATAAGCCATGCGATATGATTCACTTACCAGCGTCAATAAAGGTAGTAAGAGTACAAAACTGAATAGAATCGCTATCGTTACCAGATCTTTTGCCGGAAATGTTATCGCGTAAAGCACCAGAATCATTGCTGTGATAATAGCACTGCGAAAAGGATTGGCCCGGTAAAGATAAGAAAGACTCACAACAAAAAGACTAATCAAAATAGAAAGCAAGGCAGTTTGTGAAAAAAACAGCAGTTTAACCTCTAACTCAGGAAAAAGTTGCATATTAATAATATGAGCCCATTCAGGATTTTTGGTTTTTATCAGCCACACCAGGACAAGTAACTGAAAAGCGATAAAGGCAAACCGTGTTAAACCAATCAATGTAGTGATCCCACGCTCTGAATAAAAAGAAATCAAGACAATGTTCAGGGCAAGAAATATTGCAATACTGTTCAGAATCAGAGCGTTATGGGCACCACCTATAACGGGCAACCAAAATAAATATGCATAAACCAGAGAGAAAAGAATTGTACTAAAGATCACAAGGCTTCTGTTGAACTTTGTACCCATAACTAAAGAAATTAAAATCAATAAAAATGGCGATAGCTCCAATACGGGAAGATATCGAGCAGATATCTGTGGGATCAATATAGTCGAAAAAATAGCAATAGTAAGAAAGATTAAGTTAAAAAACAGACCAGTCAATATTCTTTTCATTACAGACAAAATCTCCAGAACAATTTTAGAGAAAAAATATACTATCAGTCACAATATATTGTTTGCTCATCGTTCAAGCCTAAGGACCGCAAATTTTGTCCAACTTATTTCATCTCCGATCCTAATCAGCTTTTGATTATGCGATAAATAACTCAGATATAATCAATAGACAATAGGATAGAAAAATATTTTTTGTCAAGAAAAGTATAAAAACCCTGAGGATAGTATTTATTTGGCAATTGTGTTATACCAATTTCCAAGGGGAAATATTAATATTAATACAAATCAATGGGATTGATATGCCATGAAAACAATGAAGGCAATTGTAAAAGCAAAACCTGAACAAGGATAATGGCTTCAGGATGTTCCAATCCCTGACATCAGCCACAATGAAGTTTTAATAAAAATCAAAAAAACAGCTATTTGTGGAACTGATGTTCACATCTATAACTGGGATAAATGGTCGCAACAAACCATTCCCATTCCCATGCACGTCGGCCATGAATTTGTGGGAATAATTGAAAAAATAGGTTCCCATGTACTGGATTTTAAACCGGGAGACCTGGTTTCAGGGGAAGGACACCTGGTTTGCGGCCATTGCAGGAACTGCCTGGCCGGGCGGCGGCATTTATGCATGAACACAAAAGGAGTGGGTGTAAACAGATCAGGTGCCTTTGCCGAATATCTTGCCATACCAGTAACCAATGTCTGGTATTGCAATAAAAGCATCCCTCTGGATGTGCTGGCCTGTTTTGATCCCCTGGGAAATGCAACTCACACAGCTCTTTCTTTTGATGTTCTGGGAGAAGATGTCCTGATTACTGGGGCCGGCCCCATTGGATGCATGGCAGCCGCCATTGCAAAACATGCAGGTGCCAGATTTGTGGTTGTGACAGATGTGAATCCTTACAGGCTTGATCTTGCCAAAAAAGCAGGTGCCACTCTCACCATTGATGTGAAAAAATCCAGTATTGAACAGGCCCAGAAAGAGCTTGGCATGAAAGAAGGATTTGATGTGGCCATGGAAATGTCAGGCAACCCTGCTGCATTAAGGTCAATCCTTGATAACATGTGTCATGGCGGGAAAATTGCGCTTCTCGGCATTATGCCCGCCAATACTGATATTGACTGGAATAAAGTTGTGTTTAACATGCTGACCATCAAGGGCATTTACGGCAGGGAAATGTATGAAACCTGGTATAAAATGAGCAGCATGATTCAATCCGGACTTGATATATCCCCTTTAATCACCCATAAATTTCACTATACTGATTTTCAAAAAGGATTTGAAATAATGGAATCCGGGCAATCGGGAAAAGTAATATTGGACTGGGACCAGGAATAAGACCAGGGATAGAACTCAAGATACCAGGAATGACTATTTTTATGGAGCAAACAAATGACAACAGCAAAGCTTGACAAAAGTCTAAAAAAAGAACTGACCGGACTGGAAAAAGAGGGCAGAACCAAATCCGAAGAACGGGTAATAAATGGGTATATCCCGCCTGCAGGTAACAAGGGGCCCCGGTATAAACTATTGGGCAGCGAGGATGAATTCATACGGCTTAATTCAAATTCCTATTTATCCCTTTCAAACCACCCGAAACTGATT
>JAQICW010000466.1 GCA_027858355.1 Desulfobacula sp. | reverse complement strand
TACGACCGCTTAAACCGGATAGAGACTTCAACACCACAAATTACCTCAATATCATATTTTTCCCCTGCTGCCACGGCATTCTTCAAGGCCTTTAACGTATCATGATCAGTAATACCAATCGCCTTTATTCCAAGGGCTTTTGCCTGTTTAATCAATTGTTCGGGTGTAAAATCACCATCAGATGCCGTGGTGTGATTGTGTAAATCTGCAAATATTTTTTGATCCATAATTTTCCTTTTACTCAAGCCCTTTTACTCAAGATGTCTATAATCGTTTTGCAACCATAGTGTTTTTATACTGGTTACCATGAAAATACAATCCACCTTTTTTAAAAAAAATAAGATAAGATTTGATTTTTCGAAATTTAATGTTAGAAATGAAAAAACCCATTAATGAAATTATTAAAGGAGACTACGATAAAATGCTTAAAACCGGTAAAGATATTGACATTATTAATGAACTTGGAAAAGTGGATTCCGAAGAAAGCGCTAAAGCCATATTTAAGCAATATATGGATGATGAGCAATTAACCCGGATTTTAAAAATCAAGCATCCTGAAGTCTTAAAGAAAATTGCTGCTTCAATTGTTATTTGCAATCCTTTAAAAATTTTTGTCAATACAGGATCATCTGAAGACAGGCAGTTTATCAAAAATCTTGCCCTTACAAAAAAAGAGGAAAGCGCTCTTGCCATGGAGGGGCATACCATTCATTTTGATCTGGCCGCCGAACAGGGCAGAATCATTGACAGAACCTATTATATCGCCAATCCGGAAGATCATGTCAGTTCTCTTGCCAACAGGATGGACAGACCCACTGCCCTTGAACAAGTCCGATCCAATATGACGGATATCATGAAGGGTATGACCATGATCATTGGATTTTACATGAGAGGACCTGTGGGCGCTCCTGTATCAAATCCGGCTTTGGAAATCACAAGCTCCACTTATGTTTCCCATAGTGCAGAACTTCTCTATAGAAATGCTTATGCGGATTTTGACAAAGAAGTTGCAACCCTTGGTCATTTTTTTACAAATGTTCACAGTGAAGGCCTTAACAGGACCGAGGATCTGCCCGATGCAAGGGTTTTCATGGATCGTAAATTCAAAACAACATATAGCTGGAAATGCACCTATGCCGGCAATACCCTGCTGCTCAAAAAGGGAAATCACAGGTTTGCCGTGGATAAGGCTGTTTATGAAAATTTTGGCAATGAATTGTCTGAACATATGTTTATAACCGGGCTCCACGGTCCAAATGGACGGGTAACCTGGATTGCAGGCGCTGCCCCCAGTGGATGCGGAAAAACCACCACGGCCATGGCAGGAAATGTATTTATCGGTGATGATCTTGCCCAGATGTGGATCGCAGATGACGGCAGTATCCGATCCATCAATCCGGAATGCGGTATTTTCGGCATTGTTGAAGATGTTAATCTTGAAGGTGACCCTCTGCTCATGAAAGTATTAAGACAACCCGGACACGAAGTGATCTGGTCCAATGTTCTCATTGATGAAAACAAGGTGCCCCACTGGTTAGGCAATAACGAAGACCATCCAGATAAAGGATTTAATTTCCAGGGGGACTGGTATGAAGGTAAAACAGATGAGAATGGCAAACCTATTCCTTTGTCCCATCCCAATTCCCGCTGCACATTAAAGTCTGAATCCCTTGATAATTATTCCCAGCAAGCAGAAAACCCCGAAGGTGCCCTGACCAGAGTTATTACATACAGTGGAAGAGATGCCGACACCATGCCCCCGGTCTGGGTGGCAAAAAATTCCAATGCAGGCGTTGTCATCGGGGCCTGTATTGTTTCCGCTGCCACGGCAACAGAGGTAGGTGCAACGGGTGTTAAAAGAGCACCCTGGGCCAATGCACCCTTTATTCCAGGCGCATTGGGAGATTATATGGATGCCCAGTTCAAATTTTTTGGAAACGACAAGATAAAAGAAGAATATAAGCCTGTGATGGCGGGTCTTAATTACTTTTTAACGGACAAGGCCCGGGGCGGGAACTCCCCTAAGCTTTTAGGAGAAAAAATAGATGTAAAAGTATGGCTGTCCTGGCTTGAACGTTATGCCCATAATGAAATTGAATATATCTCAACCCCTATTGGGAATCTTCCCAAATATGATGATTTAAAATTATTATTTAAACAGATTATTGATAAGGAATACACAAAAGAGCTGTATATAAAACAGTTTTCCTTATACCTGGACAATATTATCAAACGGATTGAACTCCAGCAGGACGCCTATACCAAAGAGCCGGGGATTCCCCAAGCCCTGTTTGATATCCTGGCCGAACAGAAAAAGGCGCTTTTGGCCCTAAAGGATGCCCATGGCAGCATTCTATCACCGGAGGTATTAAGCAACTAGGTTAACTGCAATAAAAAAGGCTCAAGCTTTCGGGCCAGATTTTTAATATCTTCATGAATTGTGAAATAATTTTCCATCTCACCTTTTTCATCAATCCCTCTGTAGCAGAGGGTACTTTTGTATTGGATACCTGCCGCAGCTAATGGTATTATGGTGATCCATTGTATTGAAATTGATGCCCACATTATTAAGAAAGCAGGATTAGA
>JAQICW010000463.1 GCA_027858355.1 Desulfobacula sp. | reverse complement strand
TTCGTTAATTCCACCTGTTTATAAAATAAGGTTATTGCTTGAGTTGTACTCAGTCCAAGCTGACGAAATATTTGCTCTGCCTTATCTTTTAAAGAAGGCTCAATTCTGGCTCTGACTGTTGATGTTTTATTCATAAGATACCTCCATTTTATTTTCTATAACTGTAGCGCAAATGGGGTACAGTTGTCAAGTCAGGCAAAGTGCCTTTAAGAAGCCCAACGTGGAAGTGAGGGGCTGGGGAGCATGAAAAATGCTTAGCGCTGCAAGCCTGCACAGAATTTCAAAAATGCCGCGAGATTAGCACAGTCCCGCGCCACTGTCTTGTTATAATATTTAAATTCATTCAAATATATGATCCGCAGATAAGATCATTTCTCCGATTTCTTTTTCAGTTTCAAGAGCCTCTTTCAATTGATCCCCACAATCTTCAGAACATAATGCAAACATAAAATCATTGCCAGCCTTGCGAGCATCAGAGCCTGACGGAGGAACGAAAGACAAAACTGTTTTACCAGAAGTTAATATCTTCACCGGCATGACTTTGCCTTCATACTTGGAGATATTAACTTCAGGCCGCTTTTTGCATCCAATAGAATAAAGTGGACCCTCATCCTTTATTTTCAAGCCGCACCAGCAACAGGTAGAAATTACTTGGTGAACTTTTGGTATTTTCTTTTTGAATTTCATATTGTTTCCATTTACGATATCTTAAAACAGTTTGAAATCATGCCAAAAAACGTTAAGTTGAGCGGCTATCACACAACCAAAAAAATTCCACCGCATGACCGTTCGAACTTATTGTTACATTAACCGGGTTATTGCCACACCTTTATTCCCTTGGGTAAAAGTAGAAGAAATCCGGTGTTGTTATCAGGTTCAAGGACAAATTTAAGCCCTTTTCTTTGGTAAAATATTGACCTGTATCCTTGTTTGGTTGTCAATTTGTGCAATTGACAACACCTATCCCTGAACCTTTTATTGTATAAATAGGTATCTGTTATTCCACTCAAAGTAAACCCTTTTATGAAGAATCCAGCGTCTCTAATTCGTGGCCCATGACTGGATCTGCCAAGGCATCCACAACAAGGTTCCCATACCCGTCAATTACAAGAAAGGTGGTCATAGTGCCATTTTGACAAGCGAGACAGGTCATACCGCCATCAGCATCAGACTCATCGATGCTTTCTACATTTTGCTTGCCGGATAAGACATGCCGTATCCTTTCAATGTTTGTTCCGGCCTTTCCGTTGGACAGGAACCCGTAATACCGGATACGATGAAAGTGCTTGGGCAGCACATGGTACAAGAACCGTTCAATAAACGTCATGACCGGCAGGGATGTTGTTTCCCATTTTGAGTCCTTCCAGGTATTCTTGAACCAGAACTCGACAATGCTGTCTTCCATGGAAATGACCCGGTTGTTGCTGATGGCAGCTCTATGGGTATAGCGGCCTATATATTTGACCACTTCCTCGGGTCCTGCAAATGGCGGTTTGGGAAAGACCACCCACTCTTTTGGGACTTCATGGTACAGCCACTGCTTGAACGTGTTGGGATCGCAAAGATAGTTTAAATTCCCCGGGAACTTCAGTAACCCCTTGTCATAAACCTTTTGTAGTCCTTCTAAAAACTTGGCCCGGAACACGGTTGAAAGTGCCAGGACCGGGAAAAGGAATGTACTGTCATATTTGGGTGTTACCCATTGGCCGTCAGGGTTGATTCCTCCGGTAGTCGTGACAAAATGCACGTGGGGAATGGGCCACATTTTACCGCCCCAGGTATGGAGGATGCCATAAAATCCAATGGTTGCTCCCAGACGTTGGGCATCGTTCCCAAAATCCAGGAGGGTCTGGGAGCTGGTTTCAAACAACAGGTCATACATGACTTTTCTGTTATACCGGCACAAAGGATTGAACATATGGGGCAGCGTAAAGACACAATGGTGATAGGATACCGGCAACAGCTCATCAATCCTGGCCTTAACCCATCTGCGTTGAGCGATATTATTGCATCCGGGACAGTGGCGGTTCCTACACGAGTTATATCCTTTTTCCAGATGGCCGCAGGTGTCGCAGATCTCCCAATGGGTGCCGAATTCGCCGCACCGGCAGTGTTCAATGTCGTACATGACTTTGTGTTGCCTTGGGTGTAGACGGTGTTCCGACCTGAACTGTTAGCCTTATTTCCTGAAGATGTCGCCAACAGTCGGACTTGATTCCGGTTTATCGGGAAGCGGTGCATGACTGGCGTAAATCTTGCGGGATTGCTCCCCCCGTTCTCCGATAAAATAACCATAGGCCTTGGGGGAACCTGTGTTTTTACAGCTTTTAAAGTTTGGCTCATCATTTAAAACTTGCCTGTCTGCCACCAGGCTTAATGTAACGTCAAGAATCAGCGGACACAAAAGCCTCCGGCTTTTGTGTCCGCCTGGATTCTTTGGTTATAAATTTTCTGTTTATAATGAAATTTATTTTGGCTGCCAACACATCCTATAATTATTTTCATATTCATCAGTTACAAAAAAACCAAGACGATCATACATACGGTTTGCAGCTGCACCTTTTAGTACCAAGAGAGTTACTTGTATATCCTGTTTTACCGCACGTTCAAGCGCTTTTCGGATGAGTTCAGTACCAATGCCTTTTCCTTGGTGTTCAGGTAGAATTTGCATTTGATGTAAATGTAATTCATCAATTCTGGGAATCAACTTAATGACACCAATATCTTTTTGATCCATTATAATTATCTGAGTATGATGTATTTCATCTGCGGCTCTATTACGTTGCTCATCTTCTTGCCAACCAAAAGTATTGTCAAAATCTTTCTTCATGGTTTGCACTCTTACTTGGAAAATGAACTCGATATCATCATTAGTGGCATTTCTTAAGTTGAATTCCATGTTACTCGTTTCCATTTCATATTATTTATAACTTTGAAAATCTGCGGTTCATCCGTCAGCATTTTCGTTGTTAACGATTAATTTAAAATGATTATAAATACTTTTTTTGATTGTCTTTGGGCATACCGCTTAAGGCCGTATATGTTTTTGTAATCAGGTTGAGCTACCCGTTATTTTTTTCTTTATTTTTTTCTTTATATAAGGTAGATATTTTTAGTTACATTTTTTTATTAATATCAACATTAATATATTGATATTAAACAATTTTTTAGTTACATTTTATATTACATATAAGGTATCTTTTATGAGAGAGTTTTTATCATTTAAGTCTGGAAAAATATATTTTAATGAACAATATGATCAATCCCAAATTGATTGCCTCTTGATTCGTGCAACCATACTCACCGAAACCATTGTTGATCTTCCAATCCTTCCGGAATTAGCATCACGGATTCAACCAGATATCATGTATAGCTCAATTTCAGGCACAGCAGCTATTGAAGGCAATCCAATAACAGGTGATGATGTAAAAAAAATTGCCATGGGAGAAGATCTCGAAATATATACAAAAAAAGACCAGCAAGAAATAAAAAACTTGATAGAAGCTTATAATCTCCTTTCCAGCATTGAGTATAGTCCCGAACCTTTTAATTTAACAGAAGAATTAATTTTTCAGCTTCATAAAATAATAACCACGGATGTGCCGGATGAAAATAATGTCCCTGGAAAATACAGAAATGGTATTGTGTATGTAGGCGATAAAGCCCACGGAGGAGTGTATACTCCACCTAAAATTATTGAAGATATCAAAAACTTGATGCGAGAATTCGTTGACTGGATAAACAGTAACGAAGTTTTACACATCAGTCCATTTGTTCGTGCTTCACTTGCGCATTACTATTTTTGTATTATTCATCCATTCTGGGATGGAAACGGCAGAACAGCCAGGCTTATTGAGGCTATCATTCTACAGTCTTCAAATATTAAATATGTTCCAAGAGAGCTCTCTAATTATTATTACAGAAATGTAGATGAGTATTACAATTCATTCTCTAAAGGAATCAGGTTAAAAAAAGACGCCACACCATTTTTAAAATTTTGTTTGGAAGCCTCTATTGATAGCTTAACAAGGATAAAGGAGACTATTGTTTACTTCATTAGAAAATTTTCACTGAGGGATTTCTATCGGTTCGAAAAGCAAAATAAAATCATTACCACGAGGCAATTTGAATTATTGTCTTTACTTTTAGACAACCCGGCAGAGTTTACCATGAAGGAACTAAAAACAACCATGCCATTTTCAATTTTGTACAGTAAAGTAACGACCCAGACTGCAAGACGGGATTTAAAAAATTTGATATCTAAAAAACTTCTCCTTGTTGATGAAAACAATAAACATTCTCTTAATTTTAGAGTGATAGGTTAATGCGACGACGTCGCCGAGAACATTTAACACCAGTTTCAGCTGCGTTGCCCAGAGCGACGAAGGAGCGGCGGGTAACGTCAGCTGGAAACACTCGTTATGTGATTCATTTGAAACATGATCTTGATTTTCTAAATACTTCAATAAACCCATCAATTTCAGTTTTAGTAATTGTAAGTGGTGGATCAATTCTAAATGACGAACCTCTATTTCCCACTATAAATCCTTTTTCAATAAGGTCATTATAAATGTCTTCCGTAATTTCTTCGTTCTTGATATCAACAGCAAGCATCAATCCTCTTCCACGAACTTCAAGAATAATTTTATTATCAACAAGTGATTCCAGATGGTTTTGAAGTAACAAACCATTACTTTCCGCTTTCGATATCAAATTATTTTCTTCAATGAACTTAATAGCCCCATTTACAATTGAAGCTCCTAAGGGATCATTTTGATGGGATTGGGAATAATGAAACGGTTTTTGTTCTAGCTGCCTCGCAGTAGGCTCGTTGATAAGAGCAATACTCACAGGGTATCCGTTTCCAATTCCTTTACCGACCGCGATAAAATCAGGGTTGATGTCATAATGTTGATAGCCAAACCATTTACCGGTTCGTCCGACACCTGTTGTAACTTCATTAGCAACAATTTTACCTCCATTATCTTGAACAATTTTGACGATATTTCCTATTAATGCCTTTGGAGGAAACCTCACAAAACCGGACGAGCTGCCTGGTTCAAAAATAAACTCAGATACGTCTTTTGGTATTTTTTGAAGCAACTCACATGATAGATCACACTTTGCTTTATCAGAGCATGTTTTGCATTGCTCCCAATTTAACAAATGCCAATTCCTGGATTTGTCGGTTATTGAAGAATATGCGCCAAGGTATGAGTCATGGAGTGTCAAAGATACGTTTTTCTCAGTCAGATGTTTAGACATCTGTCTTGATATCTCAATCGCTTCGCTGCCAGAGCAGAGAAATATACTTTTTCCATTATTTAGATTTGCGACATCGAGAATTGATTTTGCTGATTTTTCAAGTATTTCATTTGAATAGCAAAAACCAGCGTGCATCAATGAATCTATTTGGTTCTTGATTATTGTGTTTATTTCAGCATTACTGTGTCCAAGAGATGTACACCATACACCTGACTCTAAATCCATATAAGCTTTACCTTTTTCATCATATAGATAAAGACCTTCACTTTTCACAATATTTGGGATTTTAAGTTCGTGACCTGTGCAAAATAATAAATGTTCCATATCTTATTCTCTTTCTTTCATTTTTCACATAACACAGACCTCGTAATTAGGATGTCAGATTTATAAATGGGGTCTTGTGAATTCAGATACTTGGGCTTTTTTTGGACATTGATGGACACCAAATAGCTAATAAATTTTTTGCATAAAGCGATAGAGTTTGTGTTGTCCATTTAATTCAACTGTGAT
>JAQICW010000439.1 GCA_027858355.1 Desulfobacula sp. | reverse complement strand
GTTATTTTCTTTTTTTAAATCCGCAAAAAATGCACCAGGCAAGTCCTGTTAACTGAAGACCTAAAATCGTCAAAAAACCAGCCTGATATCCCGATGGATGATAATTCCCGGCCACGGATACTTCCCAGAGGTTAATTATAGCGCCGACAGCCCACTGCAAAATAAAAGCGGATAAAAACACCAGAAGATTGATGCTGGTTGTCACTCTGCCGGACAGGGTTTTAGGAAAATGAGAAGACAACGCCGCATAGGAAAGAATTCCTGACGTTCCAAAGAAACCAAACAATATCCATAAAAAAGTGGGGGCAATGGAAATCTGGAATGCGATAAAAACCTGGATGCCCATAAAAATACTCATCCCCGTTACAGCAGTATAAAGAATTCTGAACCCTCTTTGAGCCAGTTTTTCAGCAATAAACCCAAGACAGATATATCCGGCTGTCAATGCAATGGCGGCCCAGAATAATACCATGGCAATCTCTGATCGCTGCATCCCTGCAATATCTCTTAACCAGGGTCCTGCCCAAAGCCCTTGCAAAGAGACAAAACTTGCCTGGGTCATGGCGGTTAAAGGGGCAATACGCCAAAAATATTGAGATTTAAAAACCTGTTTTATGCCTTTGATCTGTAAAGAAAAACTGTCCTGGTTGTTTTGGGATTTTTTTTCTGGCACAATAAAAAACACACCAAGGGCGCTGAAAAAGGACAAGATGGCCAGTAAAAAGAACAAGCCCCGCCAGTCTGTCATGCCAAGAAGCCATTCAACGGGTGTGGTTGCGGATAAGGCCCCAAGTCCCCCTGCAGCCACCTGAAAACCATTGATTCGGGGCCATAATTTTTCAGGAATCCAGATGACATAAGATTTAAAAGCAGCCATAAGACAGGCAGAAACCCCAAAACCAATGAATGCCCGGCCAATGATTACACCCGTCAGAGTTTGGGATTTTGCAAAAATAATTGCGCCGATCCCGGCAAAAATCAAAAGAAAGGACTCCACAATTCTGGGACCGAACCGGTCCAGCAATATACCAAGGGGCAATTGAGAAGAGGCAAATGCGATAAAATAAGTGGAGGTTAAAAGCCCCAGTTGTGAAGGATTAATATGTAAATCGGCAACAAGATCCGGGGCAATGACGGCGTTGACTACCCGAAACAGGTAGGATAAAAAATATCCAAAAGCAAAGGGTAGAAAAACTCTGAAAACAGATGTGTTTACATTTGGCATATCCTTATTTACGCTTGAAATATTTTTTCAATGGTTTCCATTGCTATCTGATAGAGTTTTTCATTAAACCGGGACTTTAAGGCATAATCTAACATCTCTTTATTAATCGCCTTTTCATCTCTGGCCATTACCCCAAGGGAAGCCAGAGCCCAATCCTGTTTTTTAATTTTTAATTCTTTAAAATCAATTTCAACAACATCTGCTTTAGTCTCAGGGATATCAACACTCTTTTCTTTTAAAACAAAGGTGCCGGGTTTAAGGGTGGCAAAAATTTTGTTCCGTCGCTGGACTCCCTCATCACTAAGGGCCAATACAATGGAAGGAGATTCAATGCCGGGATAACCAATTTTTTCTGGAGAAATAAGAATTTCACTGACAGACTGTCCCCTGAGAACAGTAATGTTATAGTCATTTTTCATTGATACATTCATGCCTGCACAAAGGCCTGCGTAACAGACAATGTCACCGGCTGTTACGATGCGCATGCCTGCACTGCCCAGGATGACCACTTCCTGTTGTTGATAATCTTTGACCTCAATTTGCTTTTCAATCCTTATAGCCCCGGGAAAGACAGTCCTTTCTTTTGCCAGAGCTTTGTACCGTTCACCATATTCAGATCTTTGATTTTTTTCTATGATACCAGACCGTTCAGGTAGATCCGCAATGATCTGATCAATGACTTTTGGGGTCAGCTTGTTCCTTTTTGTATAACGGCCCGTGCACATACCCATGGTCTCAATTATTGAAAAGCCTTTATGTTCCATTGCCCTGACAATTTTTTCAGGCAAGTTTTCATCAAGACCGGAACACCTGTCAATATAGCTTGCACCTGCGCTTTCGGCAATGGCACAGATATCAAGGGGAATTTCAGCCTGATTAAGAAATTCCGATCCCACTAGGGCATCTGTTGGCGTGGTGGCAGAATATTGTCCTCCAGTCATGCCAAAGTTAAAATTGTTGAGAATGATCAGGGTAAGATCAAGATTTCTTCTGCAGGCGGCTAATATATGAGCACCGCCGATGCCCAGGCCACCATCTCCCATTGTGACAATCACATTCAATTCTGGATTGGCAAGTTTGAGACCCGAGGCATAAGTGAGTGCTCGGCCGTGAACGCCATGGAGGGCATGAACATTGAAAAAAGTATCAAACAACCCTGAACAACCAATATCTGTTACAATGACGATTTTGTCTGCATCAAGGCCCATATTGACAAATGCTTTATCAAGGCCAGTGGTAATTTTTTCATGGGTACATCCGGGGCAATAGACAAGGGGCCTGTTTTTATTTAAAAAACTATTCATTTTCAATTACCTCCATGATTTTGCCTGGTGTAATTAACACCCCGTTCATCTGTCCGTAAAATTCCACTCGTTTATCACAAAGGATTCTTTTTATTTCATTTACATATTGGCCTAGGTTCATTTCAATAACCACAATGCGTTTAAATAATTTTGCTTTTTTTCGCAAAAGTTCTTCAGGTACGGGCCACAGGGTTTTAAGCGTAAGCGTTGATACAGGTTTGCCTTTATTTTCAAGTGTTTTACTGGCATCTTCCACTGAACGGGCAGTAACACCATAACTGATGATCAGGGTGTCCGTGTTCTCTTTAATATCTTCTTCAAAAAGCGTAATTCTATTCCGGGCGCTATGGATTTTTTTTCTGAGCCTTTCCTGGTTTTGAGCAATCACATCAGGATCAATGGTGATATACCCGTCAGGACCATGGGTTGATGATGTTTGCCTGACAAGGGTTTTTCCTCCAATGGGAAGAAATGGCGGGGCTGCATCCGGCTCTGCTTCAAAGGGAATATATGAATCTCCTGAAAACATTTTCCTTTCAACAATCCGTGGAAGTACGACAGAGTCAAGATCAAAACTTTCCCTGGTCATTCCGATTTCTTTGTTGGAGGCAATAAAAACAGGACACCTGAATTCTTCAGCATAATTAAAGGCATGAACAGCCAGGACATAGCAGTCAAGTGCATCTTTAGGAACAAGAACAATAACTGGTACACCACTTGTGCTTCCCCATCTCAAGAATTGAATATCACTGTCTGCGCCTCTGGTTGCTGACCCTGTTGAAGGACCAAGACGTTGTACATCTGCAATCACCAAAGGGATTTCACTGCCAATGGCAAATGATATCTGCTCACTGTAAAGACTGATGCCAGGGCCGGATGTTGCGGTCAAAGCTTTTTTACCAGCCATGGATGCACCGATGCAATATCCCATGGATGCGATTTCATCTTCCCCCTGAATACAAATACCTTCAGTTGGGGGCAGCATTTTCAACATGCTGTTAAAAATAGTTGTTTCAGGTGTGATGGGATAGCCTGCAAAAAAGTTGCAGCCGGCAGCAATAGCTCCCCTGGCCAGGGCTTCATTTCCTTCCATAAATGACAAAGCCATTTTTTTCTCCTTGGGTTTAATAAATGCTAAAAAACAATGAATCTGATCAAATATTTGATCAGATTCAAGATTTTGTAACGCTTTGCAGCCTTTATGTCAAGAATAAATTGGATGATATTCAAATAGATAGAGAAATTATTTGATTTAAATATAAAGTATTTTTCTAATTGATTTTATAATATCCTTGGTATATTTATTTTGCTCATGGATAAAAAAATGAAAAAGAAAAACAAGAGCAAAGATGATTT
>JAQICW010000340.1 GCA_027858355.1 Desulfobacula sp. | reverse complement strand
CAAGGCCATATGATGTAAAGGAAATCTTTGCCATGATAATTAAAATAGAGCGTGAGGATAATAGCCCTGTCAAAGGGTTGCGGCAGTTTTTTAAACGTCTGCTGGAGACCCGGGAGATTGATGCCCTTTTTATGCCGGTTCGGTTAAAAGAGTCTAATTCCATTATGCCGTCTCTGGTGACAGATCCAACTCAAATAGAGGATGCTGTACCGTTAAGCCCTGCCTTTCCAATCAATTCGGCCAGAATGGTATCCCGCCTTTCATATAAGAAATCGGGAAGGAAAACTGCTGTATTGTTACGGCCCTGTGAAATGCGGGCGTTTATTGAACTTGTAAAGCTTAAACAAGGGTCAAGGCAGGAATTGATTCTTATTGGAATTGATTGCCCCAAAGCACTTACATCGTCTGATTATACGGCGTATATGAAAGAAAATCCTTTGGGTGATGATGCCTATATCCAAAAGGTGTTTTCCGAAAATAGTGAAACGCTCAATGGAATTAGTTTCAGCAGTGCCTGTAATACCTGTGAGAATCCTTTTCCCGTAAACACGGATATCAGTATTCTTCTGCATGGTGTTGATCTTTCAGACGGGTTGATGGCGGAATCCTACAGCGATACGGGCAGACAGATCCTTGAAAGCTTGAATCGGGAAACTCTGGAAATGCCTGAAACTTCCATGCCAGAGAGACGAGATGAAAGGATGATGCAGATAAAGGAGGTCAATTCAAAAGCAAACGAGGCAATGATTAAAAACATTGAAGAAAAAACAGACAATATTTCGAAACTCAATGTTTTTTTTGACCGGTGCATTAATTGCTATAACTGCCGGAATATGTGCCCTGTCTGCTATTGCAAAGAGTGTGTCTTTAATACAGATGTATTTTATCATCAGCCGGTTCAATATCATCAATGGGCAGAAAAAAAAGGGCTTATCAAAATGCCGACAGACACGATCTTTTACCATCTCACCCGAATGGCCCATATGAGTCATGCCTGTGTCGGGTGCGGCCAGTGTTCAAATGCATGTCCCAGTGACATAGACGTTTTTCAGCTGTTTAAGAGTGTGGCTCAAAATACCCAGGCAGCGTTTGAATACTCGCCTGGAATTGACGAAAATGACCCTCCTCCCTTGTCTGTGTTTTATGAAAAAGAATTTGAGGATATTATTGGTATTGCAAGGGAATAAAAGGAAATCAATGAGAATTTATAATGCCATATATTGTTGGCGGTCGGGGGTAAAATGAATAAGGTAATTGGTAAAACATTGGTTGCCGGGGCCGGGTTAAGCGGTATCAGATCTGCACTGGACCTGGCTGAAACAGGGTACAAGGTTCTACTCATTGATAAATCAGATCACATTGGTGGTCTTTTATGCCAACTGGATTACCAGTTTCCCACATCCAAATGCGGGTATTGCAGGATGCTTCCCATGTTTGACAGGGATCAGTCATCCCAGCATTGCCTGAGAAAAGGGCTTTTTCATGAAAATATCGAGATTCTTTTGTCAACACAATTGATATCTGTGGAAGGGGAGCCGGGTGATTTAATAGTAACCCTCAAGCAGAACTCGTCCCTGATTGACCCGTCTTTATGCACGGGGTGCGGTGAATGTGAAAATGTTTGCCCTGTCTTTGTCAATGATCCTTTTAATGAAGGGCTGTCAAAAAGAAAAGCCGTTTATCTTCCCAGTCCCCAGTCTTTTTCTAATGCCTACACCATTGATTACACTGCATGTACACGGTGTGGAGAGTGTGAAAAAGCTTGTCCCACAGGGGCCATCAAATTTATAGATCAGGACAGGGAAAAATTCAATATCCTGGTAGTAGATGATGAAAAAATTGTTCGGGATTCCATGAAAGAATGGCTCAAGGAAGAGGGGTTTTCTGTCACAACAGCAGACTCGGGACAAAAAGCCCTTGAGCTGATGGGTAAGGACTCGTTTAATATGATGCTCACCGATATCAAGATGCCGGGGATGGATGGTGTTGAACTTTTAGCAAAGGCAAAACAGAAAAATCAAGACCTTACCGTCATCATGATGACCGCTTATGCAGCCGTTGATTCGGCCGTGGATGCCATGAAGCAGGGAGCACTTGATTACCTGACCAAACCCTTTGATCCTGATGTGCTGATTTCCATGGTGACAAAAGTCTATCAAGAGTTTGAAATTGCCGAGGCAAGGGTTGAACGAGTCGATGCCCTGATTCTTTCTGGCGGGACACAGTTTTTCAAGCCGAATTTAGGGAAAAATCCTTATGGCTACGGCGTTCTGCCCGGGGTTGTCACCAGTATGGAGTTTGAACGGCTCATCAGCGGTACAGGGCCGGGATTAAGTTCAAATCCAAGGCCGGAAATTGGAAAATTGATTAATCCTGAAACGGGCAAGACTGTGCAAAAAATTGCCTGGTTCCAATGCGTGGGATCTCGGGATGTCCAGGCAGGAGCAGAGTTTTGTTCCAGCATCTGCTGTATGATGTCCATAAAAGAAGCCATCCTTGCCAGAGAAAAGTTTGGGCCGGATGTTGAAACTACAATTTTTTATATGGATATGAGAACAATTGGCAAATCTTTTGAAGACTATAGGCTAAACGCTCAAAAAGAGAATCAGGTCAGTTTTGTCAGGGCAAGGATTCATTCCCTTACTCAAGATTTCAAAAAAGGGGATGGCAGTCTTATGGCAAGATACGTGGATATCCAGGGCAATACTCATGAAGATGATTTTGATCTGGTAGTTCTGGCAACCGGCCAGAGGCCCGCCAAACAGATGACAGAGCTTGCGCAAAAAAACAATATTGAAACCAATCAGTGGGGCTTTATTGAAACCAAACCTTTTTCAATGGTCAAGACATCAAGACCGGGAATTTTATCCGGAGGGTCTCTTTCAGGGCTCAAGGATATCAGTGAATCTGTTACCTGTGCGTCAGCGGCAGCTCTTGGGGCCTGTAAAATTATGGTTCAGGCCGGGAAAACGACAATCCAGGCAAATGATATGGATGAAAGAGATGTGGATGGAACCGATATGGCCGCTATGGCGGTTTTGGCAAGGGAAAATCCCAGAATTTTAACAGTGTTGTGTTCTTGCCACAATGATCTTTCCCAGAAGATTGATCTTGAAATCCTGCAAGCAGGGCTTAACAGAATTCCGGAAAATGAATCCGTTGAAATAATGGATAAACTCTGTATGGATGAAGGAAAAAATGAATTGATTGACATGATTCTAACACGAAAACCCAATCGGCTTGTTTTGGGAGCATGTCTGCCCTGTATCCAGAAACAAAGGATTAAAGAACTTGGAAAGGCATCTGGACTTCATCCAAACCTTGTGGAAATCCTGGACATAATGGCTATCGTAAATCAATACCCGGATTCACAAGTTGATCCTTTAATCCGGCGAATGATAAGACAGTTAAAAATCCTGATATCAAAAGCCAGATTTAAAAATCCCGTGCCAGATAAACAGCTTGAATCCAACCAGAATGCCCTGGTGATAGGTGGCGGCATTGCAGGCATCACGGCAGCCCTGTCAATTGCCGATTCCGGATATCATGTGGATCTGGTTGAAAAGAATGACACCATTGGCGGGAATTTGCTGTGGATGAACAAGACTGTTGACGATCTGGACATTCAGGCCTTTCTGGGTGAAAAAATCAAGCAACTTGAATCCCATGAGCATATCAGAGTCCATAAAAAGGCAGGGGTTGAAACATCAGAGAAACGTCCGGGAGAATTCGCAACTATTATAAAAAAAGAGGAGGAATCCCAAGAAACGATTTTTCATGGAGTGACCATTTTGGCCACTGGGGGCAGCCAGGCAAAACTTGAGTTGAGCGAAGATGCGGAACACTCAAGAGAGCTGACCCAGAAAGACTTTGAAATGACGGTTCAGGATCATAAAATAGACCCTGAAAAATTGGAAACTGTTGTGATGATCCAGTGCTCGGGAACAAGAGATGAGAAGCAAAATTACTGCTCCCGGGTTTGTTGTATCAGGGCCTTGAACAACGCACTTTTTCTTAAAGAAAAGAATCCTGATATTCAGATCTATATTCTTTATCGGGACATGATGAGCTACGGATTTTATGAAGAATACTACACCCGGGCAAAAAACCTTGGGGTAATTTTTTTCCAGTATGATCCTGCGAACAAACCTGTTACCCAGATGCAGGATGGCAGTGTCCTTATCAAAATCCATGATCTCCTGCTTGATATGCCAGTGGAAATTGAAGCCGACTATGTCATTCATGCCACGGGAATTGTACCTGATCTTCCTTTTGCACTGGCAGATCAATTTGGCGCATCACTGGATGCATTTCATTTTTTTAAAGAAGCAGATTCGAAATTTCGACCTGTGGACAGTATGAATTACAGGGTCTTTTCCTGCGGGTTGTCGTTAAAACCATGTACCATTGAAGAGGCTGTC
>JAQICW010000328.1 GCA_027858355.1 Desulfobacula sp. | reverse complement strand
TGCTCTACCGGGATGTGGATATTGATTTTCTCGTATATACAGGCAACAGCAGAACAACAAGGTATGGATTTGATTTCTCCATCAATCTGGCCACCAATTTTGAGATACATGGTGAGCTGACCCACATTCCCAAGCAATCCCAAAAAATTTTAAATGAAGATGGCAGTGTGGATACCAGGGAGATTGCCGATACCAGTTATCTACTTGGGTTGCGCTATCTTACGGAAAATGACATCACCACCATTATTGAGTATTACCATAATGATGACGGATATACTGAGCAGGAATTAAACCGGTTTTTTGAACTGGTGGACGATGCTGCTGACCTTTTTACAAAAACAGGCGATGATACCCTTTACAACAAAGCAGCTTCAATAAGTGATGGGGCCTATGGCAGATCCCAGAGCGGCCGTAATTATCTCTACGCCAAAGTTACCCAGAAAGAACCCTTTGACCTGCTTTACTTCACTCCAGGCTTTACCGCCATTGTTAATCTGGATGATCAAAGCTTTTCCCTGAGTCCTGAGGCTGTGTATACCGGTTTTACCAATTGGGAGCTGCGCCTTCGTTATTCTTTGCTTGTTGGCAGCAGATTGACCGATTACGGTGAAAAACAGAATGAAAATAAGCTGGAGCTGCGGGTTCGCTATTTTTTTTAACCCCGATCTTCAGGCAAGTACCTTCCAGTCCAAAGGTTCCACTCAGCCAAGACATTCTTTTTTTAAATCTCATTTAATATAAAACTATAGATTTTTTTCCAACCACTGCTATTTGGCTTATTGTTTTTTGTCATTTACATCTTGAATTGATAAAATTTGCTGTCTACTTTCATTATAGGGAATGTATCCGGCAACTCGCTTTTAGGAATTTTCATAAAACCGTTTTTTTCATAAAATTTGTGTGCAGCTAAGAACTTTTGTGTCGTGCCTAAAAATATTTCTTTTATCCCATGATTTTCAGACCAAGATATAAGAGTCCTTAAGAGTTTTTTAGCGGTTTTTGTCCCATCTCCTCGAAACAAAGCATCAACAAACATCTTTCTTAAGGCAGCCATATTGCAGCCGATATCCAAAAGAGCGATGGTACCAACAATACGGTTCTCACATGTGGCAATCCAAAAATTACCAAATTTGCTCTGATAGAAACTCGGTATGTCAATTAAATCAGGCTGATCAGAGGCAGTTATTGGAATACCGAATTCATTTCTCTGAATTCCAACAATGAAGTCTATGAGCTCTTGCTCATATTCCTTTCTAAAAAGTTGTATAGTTATTTGGGCTTTTGTAAATTCTTCCATAGTCGTGCCTCTAATCCTTTGTTAATTCATAAATTTTATCTGATACTTTTCTTAAAAGTTGTATTAATGCCCTCTCTTCTTTCTCAGTCAATCCTCTCATAAGATTGTAAATACGGGACCAATAATCAGGCAATAAATTTTCTAAAAGGTTCGTACTCTTATCTGTTAATTTTAAATTTTGTTTTCGCCGATCACTGTTATGAGAATACCTCTTGATAAAACCATCCTTTACTAAACCCTCTATCAACCCAGTCATAGTAGCGCGAGTGACACCTATTTTTTCAGCCAGAATTGACGGGGTTGTTAATTTGCCCGGCTGCCGATTCATAACGATGAGGATTAAAAAACGCCCTTGTGACAATCCGTAGTTTTTCAACATCTTTTCAAATCCGGTCAAAACATCACTTCCAGTCTTGAGAAGTGTAACCGCTGCTTTCACCGATGATGACTCCATTTCCTTGTATCGCTGAGCAAGCTTCTGAAATTCCTCTTCTGTGGGTTGATCCAGTAAATAAAACATAGAATATTCCAAATTCAAATTAATTAGTTGGCTAATTATATGGCGGCTAATTAAATCAATCAAGCATTTTTTCAGCTACTTATAATATTAAGGTATAATATTTTTTTACCAATGTATTACTTGCAAAGACTTGTCCTAATGTTGAGTATTTAAGCACCGAATTTCTTGACGATACAGAAATAAGAGGGCTATGACATCAAAGCTGTTCGGGACATTGATCCCTGTATGGAAGATGAGCAAATTATTCGAACCGCCTTTTTAGAAAATCGTATGGTTATAACCATGGATATTATTTTGAAATTTCAATGGCCATTCAGAGAGGAAATCTGTAAAACAATTCTGAATAAGTTCCAAGTCATTGTCCATGATTTCTTTGAGCTGTTTTATATCTATAATTTTGCTATTGCCGTTAGAACCTGACATGAGATCTCTTTTTTTTATCCATAGGAATCCTTTTTCTGCTCCCAGAATTCCCGGCTTTCCTTGAGAATATCATTGATATCATCATCAATCATTTCTTCTTTAAGCAGGAGAACTGGGCTGGATGATGGTATTATGATCGACTCATAGTTGCGTTTCCTGGTATGGTTTATAATCCTTGTTTGTGAAGGATATTTGGTTTTCCTATGATCAAGGTTCTTCTGATAATTCCCAGGGTTCTTTTTCCCTGCATTTTGCTTACCATATTTCCGGTAAACCTTTCCGTTGACAGGGGGACAGTCTATGAAATGCGTGATCTTCCATCCGCAGTTTTCAAGCAGTTTAGCATATTCTAAAAGCAGGATGGCGTTTTCAGGGTCCCACAAAAAAGGTTCTATTTCAGGCCTTGTTTTAATCCGGTCCAAAAGATCAAAAGACCAGCATTTTCTGTTAAAGGCAAGACAGGTATCTGCAACCACTGCCCCGCCTGCCATGGGATCAAACACAAGATCGTTTTCTTTTTGTTTGTTTTCTCCAGGTCTTCCGCAAATGCCTGGATTTCTCTTGCACTGAGTTCATTTAGCTTGAGCTTTGGCAAAAGATTATTATTCTGA
>JAQICW010000308.1 GCA_027858355.1 Desulfobacula sp. | reverse complement strand
GGTGATCCTGAAACTAATCCAAGGTTAAGGAGTGCATTGATTTCAGCCAAATCTGAGAATATGCCCAAGGATACATTTGAAAGAGCAATTAAAAAGGGAATCGGCGACCTTGATGGGGTTAATTATGAGGAAATCCTATAGGAAGGCTATGGCCCAGGCGGTGTTGCCGTTCTGGTGGAATGCTTAACTGACAATAGAAACAGAACTATTGCAGAGGTGCGCCAGGTTTTTAATAAAGCCGGTGGAAATGTAGGGACAGACGGGTGTGTTGCCTGGATGTTTGATAAAAAAGGGCTTATTATTGTCAATAAAGAAGATTCAGATGAAGACACGCTCATGGAAGTGGCGTTAGATGCAGGAGCAGAAGATATTAAAGAAGAAACAGATTCATTTGAGATCATAACTGAACCTGTAGACTTTGATGCGGTAAAAGAAGCCGTTGATGCAGCAGAGATCAAGTATGAAATGGCTGAAATAACAATGATTCCTCAGAATATGACCAAGGTTGAAGGAAAAGAAGCCGAGCAGATGATCAATTTCATGGAAGCGTTAGATGACTGCGATGATATCCAGAAATTTTATTCCAATGCTGATATCCCGGATGAAGCGTTTGATTCAATGTAAGGCTCTTTTTTTTATGCAGGCCTGATTTTTATATTGTTTTTTTATAGATTGATCATTTTTTGGACAGCCCCTAATGCGTCTCTTCTGATATTTTCTGGAACCGTGATTTTTCCGGTTAAATTTTCAAGACTGTCTGCAATGTTTTCCAATGTAATTTTTTTCATATCCGTGCAAAACATTTTTTCAGATGCAGGATAGAATATTTTTTCCGGATATTTTTTTGAGATGGGATAGAGCAAACCTGTTTCTGTTCCCAGGATAAAAAAAGAATGATCAGACTGGCCTGCAAACTTTATCATTCCAGAAGTGGATTGGATGCTGTCAGCAAGGGCAAGAACTTCAGGGGGACATTCTGGATGAGCTATAAAAAGCGCTTCTGGGTGCTCTTTTTTAACCCTTTTTACATCCTGGGAAGTTAAGGTATTGTGAAAAGGGCAGTATCCATCCCAGAGATGGATTTTTTTTGAGGTATTTGCAGCAGCGTATAGGGCAAGGTTTTTATCCGGTGTCATCAGGATTTCATCGCTGTCAATGCTGTTGACAACTTTTATCACATTGGCAGATGTACAGCAGATATCGGAAACAGCTTTTACTGCAGCAGAAGAATTCACATAGGTGATAACTGGTATATTGCCAAAGGCCTGTTTTTTTGCTTTTAGGGTAATAGGATCAACCATATCTGCCATGGGGCAGCCAGCATCAGTATTGGGTAAAAGGATGGTTTTTTCAGGAGAAAGAATGAATGCTGTTTCAGCCATGAAATGAACACCGCAAAAGACGATTATGTCTGCTTTAGTTTTTGAGGCTTTGATACTTAATTCAAGAGAATCGCCACAAAGGTCAGCAATATCCTGAATCTCGGGGGGTTCATAATTGTGAGCCAGGATGATGGCATTTTTCTCTTTGGCAAGTTGTTTTATTTTTTCTTTCATTATGTAACCCTTAAATAATAATTTAGTCCAAATTGATAATGTTTAACCCTTCAAAAGGTTTAAACTCAAATATGTCAGGGTTAATTTTTTTAAATTGAATATTATAGAATTCAAACCGGGTTGTATCCTCATAGGCGTTTTTGATAATAATTCTTTCAATCTCATGGTTTTTTCGGGATACCCAGATGACAATCGAAGATATATCTGGATTTTTTTTGGGGCTGACCAGACTCATCTCTGCATAAGCGTCAGTAATTTCATTAATGTGGATGGTATAATTTTTTCTTACAAGAGAAATGTCTGATAAAAAAGAACCTCCAGCCCCGGCTTTAAAAAACTGGGCCGCATCCCCCTGCATGACCTGGTTTTCTTCGGGTCGAAAAATCCATAGCAATTTGCCGTTGGTAATGATTTCATGGTGCTCGGGTTCTTTATATTTCCATCTCATTTTTCCGGGATGACTGAAATATGCTTTGCCAGCTGCATTTTCTGTGATATCAAGGGCGGCAAGTTTTGAAATTTGGGTAAAATCAGCCTCAAAACTTTTTCCTGAGTATTTTTTTTCAATGGCAGTTAAAATATTTTCTTTAATAATTTCATTGCCCAGGGCAGATGTAGTTACACAAAGGATACAACAGGCAAGAAGGGCTGAAAATAGGTTCAGATTGATCCTGTGGAATAAAGATTTCAATGGATCTCCTTTACGTGTGACCTTCAGATTACGTGTGACCTTCAGGTTATTAAGACTATCGAAGAAGTTTTCGAATATCTTTTCGTTTGTCTTCAGCATATATTCTTCGCAACTTTGGCTTTTCGATTTTCCCCGTGGGATTTCTAGGAACATCACCAAAAAAGATTTTTTTAAGCTGTTTGTACCGGGGCAGTTCCTGCTGAAATTCAATGATATCACTTTCACAAAGCATACACCCTGGTTTAACGCTGATGATTCCGGCAGGGATTTCTCCAAGTCTTTCATCTGGAACTCCAATGACTGCAATATCTTTTATTTTTTCATTTTTCTGGAAAAAATTTTCGATTTCAACGGGGAAGATGTTTTCTCCGCCGTAGATAATCATGTCTTTTTTCCGGTCCACAAGCCAGTTAAATCCGTCTTTATCATATCGGGCAATGTCACCGGTGTGGAGCCACCCGTTTTTGAGTGTCTCGGTCGTTGCTTCAGGGTTTTTATAGTATTCTTTCATTACACCCGGACCCTTGACAATGAGTTCGCCTGATTCATTGGCAAAAAGATGATTCCCCTGTTTATCAACAATTTTTGCTTCCCAGTCAAATCCCGGTAACCCTATGGGGCCAATCCGGTCGGCATTTTCAAGCCCTAAATGTACGCACCCAGGACCCGTTGATTCGGTCAGGCCATAGTTGGTGTCATAATCCTGGCCTGGGAAATATTTTTTCCAGTTTTCAATCAGGCTTGGCGGTACTGGCTGGGCGCCAGCATGCATCAGCCGCCATTGGGAAAGCTTGAATTTTGAAAGATCAAGCTCTTTATTTTCAATGGCAATAAGTATATCATGGGCCCATGGAACCAGAAGCCAGGCAATTGTGCACAGCTCTTCGGAAACAGCTTCAATAATCCATTGGGGGGTTACGCCTTTGAGAAGGATACATTTGCCTCCTACAAGAAAACTGCCCATCCAGTGCATTTTGGCACCCGTGTGATACAAAGGAGGGATACAAAGAAAGATATCATCATGGATCTGGCCATGATGGGCATGTTCAATATAGCAGGCATGCTCAAGATTCTTATGGGTTAAAAGAACGGCTTTTGGGTCACCTGTTGTGCCACTGGTAAAATACAGGGCTGCATCATCTTCGATATCAAGATCAACATCTGGTGGCTCGTTTCCTGATTCAGGTTCGATAAATGTTTCATATTGCACTGCCCAGTCAGGACATAAAGCTTTTGGCCCGGTGAAAATCCATAAATGAACGGATTTTTCAAGCTCATCCCTGACAGCTTCAATTCTTTCAATGAATTCTTCACCGAAAATAAAGACCTTGGCTTCAGCTGTGTTTGTACAAAGAAGGATCTTATCAGATTCAAACCTGAAGTTTAGCGGAACTGCCCATGCACCTGTATAAAGGATGCCAAAATAAATGGGAAGCCATTCGAGACAATTGGTCATTAATTGTACAATTTTTTCCCCTTTTTGGATGCCCTTTTTTGTAAGGGCATTGGCAAAGCGCTTGGAAGTCGTGTAAAACTCTTCCCAGGTAATGGATTTTCTGGAGTTTAGAGAAGGCGTTCTTTCTACAAGTGCGGTCTTGTCCTTATACAACGATGCATTTCTGGCTAAAATCTGGGGAATAATCATTTATAATTAAGAGTCCTTCTATAAAAATAAAAAATCCTGCCGGGCAACTATAGACCACGGCAGGATTATATTCAACCGGTTTTTATTCGATTTTATTTATCTTTTTTAACCTCTTCAAAATCAGCATCAACAACATCTTCATCATCCTGGGGAGAAGCACCGGCATCAGCACCCGGAGCACCCGGGCCATCTTGTCCGCCTTGGGCGGCTGACTGCTGGTACATTACCTCGGCAAGCTTATGGGATGCCTTTGACAAGCTTTCTATTTTTTGTTTCAACTCATCAATGTTGTTTGAATCTTTGGCCTGTTTCAATGCTTCAACAGCAGATTCAATATCTTTCCTGGTTGCTTCATCTACCTTATCGCCATGCTCTTTCAAGGTTTTTTCAGTCTGGTCAACAAGCGCTTCAGCACTGTTTTTTGTGTCAATCAATTCTCTTTTTTCCTTGTCATCTTCTGCATGCAATTCAGCATCCTTGACCATTTTGTCGACGTCTTCCTTTGAAAGGCCGCTGGCTGCGGTGATTCGGATGGATTGTTCTTTAGTCGTAGCCTTGTCTTTTGCTGTTACATGAACAATTCCATTGGCATCAATATCAAAGGAAACCTCAATCTGGGGAACTCCTCTTGGTGCCGGTGGAATGTCAGAAAGTTCAAATTGCCCAAGGGTTTTATTATCTGCTGACATTTGTCTTTCACCCTGGAGTACGTGGATGGAAACAGCCGGCTGATTATCAGCAGCCGTTGAAAATACCTGACTTTTTTTGGTGGGAATGGTTGTGTTTTTTTCAATGAGTGTGGTCATAACACCGCCCAGGGTTTCAATACCAAGGGAAAGGGGTGTAACATCAAGAAGGAGTACATCATGTACATCCCCCTGGAGAACACCTGCCTGCACAGCAGCGCCCATGGCAACCACCTCATCCGGATTTACGCCCTTATGAGGTTTTTTCCCGAATATTTTTTCAACACGTTCCTGAACTGCAGGCATACGGGTCATCCCCCCAACAAGAACCACTTCATTAACACCACCCGCACCCAATTTGGCTTCTTTTAAAGCCGTTCGGCAGGGTTTTTCAAGTCTGTCTAAAAGATCTGCTACCAGGGATTCAAGTTTTGCCCGGGTCAGTCTTACATCAAGGTGTTTCGGGCCGGACGCATCTGCTGTGATAAACGGCAGGTTGATACTGGTCTCAGTGGATGTTGAAAGCTCCATCTTAGCTTTTTCAGCAGCTTCCTTAAGACGTTGAAGCGCCATTTTATCACCTCTGACATCAATGCCCTGGTTTTTTTTAAATTCATCGGCAACATATTCAATAATTCTTAGGTCAAAGTCTTCTCCACCCAGATGGGTATCACCGGATGTTGATTTTACTTCAAACACACCATCACCGATTTCAAGTACAGAAACGTCAAAGGTACCGCCCCCTAAGTCAAACACGGCAATTTTTTCTTCACCTTTTTTATCAAGACCATAGGCTAAAGATGCAGCTGTGGGTTCATTGATAATCCGTTTTACTATAAGACCGGCGATTTTCCCGGCATCTTTTGTGGCTTGTCTCTGACTGTCATTAAAATAGGCTGGTACAGTAATAACAGCTTCTGTAACTGTTTCACCCAGGTAATCTTCAGCAGTCTTTTTAATATTTGCCAGTATGAAAGATGAAATTTCAGCAGGGCTGTGTTGTTTTCCTCTTAAATTGATTCTGGTGTCCCCATTGGATGCGGCTTCAATTTTATAAGGAAGATTAGGTATATCATCCTGGACTTCTTTTGAATTAAATTTTCTTCCGATCAGTCTTTTAACTGCAAAAACAGTGTTTTCAGGGTTGGTGACAGCCTGCCTTTTTGCGGCTTGTCCAACAATGCGCTCACCGCTTTCAGAAACAGCAACAACAGATGGCGTGGTTCGCCCTCCTTCAGCATTGGTAATGATTTTTACTTCACCGCCAGCTTCCATAACTGCTACACATGAATTGGTTGTTCCAAGATCTATTCCTATTATTTTACTCATAACATATCCTCCAAGATATCTTTAATTTTCTTTAGTTTCTTTAGTTTTTTCTTTTACTCTTTTTGAGACAACAACCATGGCAGGTCTTATTAATCTGTCATGAAGGAGGTACCCCTTTTGAAGTACCGCTGTGACACTGTTCTCAGGAAATTCATCGGTTTCCACCTGGGTGACAGCCTGGTGAAAGTTTGGGTCAAACATTTGGTTTTCAGCCTCTATGTGCTTAACATTAAAGGTTTCAAAGAGTTTGAGAATTTCTTTGTAGGTTAGTTTAATGCCTTCAAGTAATCCCCCCTCATCTGAATTTTCTTTTGTAGAAAAGATTGCCCTTTCCAGGTTATCCACAATAGTCAGGAGTTGTCTGAAAATCGTTTCATTGGCAAATTTTTTAAACTCATCCGATTCCCGCTGTTTTCTTTTTTTGTAATTTTCAAATTCAGCTGAAAGCCTTAAAACACGATCTTTCTCAGATGCAAGTTGTTCTCTCAGCTCTTCTATACCTTCCTTTTTGTTGGAAGTAACCTTGGTTTTAACTTTTTTTATGGGAGTATCCGTTGTGTCGGACCCGTTCTTTTTTTGCTCTTTTGTTTTTGCCAATTTTTGCCTGCTCCAAACATTCCTTTAAGTAAGAGTAATTTATACAAAATGTAAATTGAATTATGGCAGAAAAATAAGTCTGTTTAAAAGCATGTCAAGATATAAAATGCAGGCTTGAAAAGAAAAGATCCGGCTGGCAGAAGGGTTAACGTAAAATTGCATGACCGGGATCGATCCACGACACAGAAGATATCACTTATCGCTGCTTCCTTCCGGATCTGACGAGGTTCATGGCCTTCTGTTACGAGGCGACCGATCAGAATAATGCGCACCCGGCCTGCACAGCCGGAAGATTCATATATAGTTGGTTTTTAAATTTTTTTCAAGTTTAATTTGCAGGGGGTCGTGTTTATTGGTCGGGGCGAGAGGATTCGAACCTCCGACATCTTGCTCCCAAAGCAAGCGCGCTACCAGGCTGCGCTACGCCCCGATTCAATAATTAACACAATCGCAGTAATTATCATTTTGAGATAATAAAGGCAAGGAATTTAAATAAGGCTCCCTTTATTTTTTTTCAAAATAAAGATCAATACTTTCTGCAATGAGCTCTGCATATTCATCAAGAATAATGTTAATCTCATCCGGGTTGTGGGGCAGTATGGAAATGGATAAGGGTTCAATCAATATAGCTGGCATGGTTGCACCTTCAAGTAGTATGATGGGGGCACCCTTTGAAAAAAAATGGTTTGTTTTTTTATGGGCTGCAAAAATGCTTAAAAATGAATTGACGGCCTGCTTGCTTTCAGGCTGATGAAAAAGGGGCTGGGATTTCCATGTATTTTCTGCAGCAGGAGTTTCCCCCTTACCTGGTTCAGGTGGATCAAAATAAAAGAAAAAGCTGGATGGTTCTTTTGAATTGTGCAAATGGATGCTGAGAAAAAACTCAGCAGAGTTTTTATTTGCTATAAACATTCTTTCATGTGGGGATATGTTTGTATCTTTTATTCTTGTTAAAATTACATTATAACGGGTTTCAAGTTTTTGAGCTGTTTTTTGGGCAAGTTTCAAGGCAATGCTTTTTTCCTGTACCCCACCGGAAGTGGCAAGTCCGCTATCATGCCCTCCATGACCCGGGTCAATCACAATAATGCGTTGGGTGGATTGAATCATGCTGTTGCTAAATACTGTGCCGGGCATGATCATTAATACAGTGATAATAAAGAGTAAAACAGTTTCTTTGGCCAATTTTCTTGACACCTTTATATATAAGCGTTATTTTAGCAAACTTTGTGTAAAAGTACTTTTGATGTAATATTATTTTTATATATTACATTTTTTTAATTATTTGAAGTAATGTTTATAAATAATTCAATTTTAACAAATGAAGACAGGACGGGAAAATGCAGGTAAAAATTGAAGATAAGAGCAGTGTGAAAAAAATGTTGTCTTTTGAAAATTCTAAGGAAGATGTTACCAAAGAGCTGAATAAGGCATACAATGAGTTGAAAAAGAAAGCTGATGTAAAGGGATTTAGAAAGGGTAAAATTCCTCGCAAGGTATTGGAAAATAGATTTTCAAAAGATGTTCACGCCGATGTTGCGCCCCGTTTAATACAGGAAGCATTTATTGAAGCCATTAAAGAACATGATTTGAATATTGTTGGTGGCCCGCAAATGGATCCACCACCGCTGGATCCTGAAAATGCCTATATTTTTGATATCACTGTGGAAATAAAACCAGAAATTGAGGATATTGAATTTGAAGGGATTGCCCTGGAAGAAACAAAGTATGAAATATCAGATGGTGAGATAGAGAGCCAGATTCACATGATTCAGAAAACAATGGCTAAAAAAGAGACTATAAAAGAAGAACGTTCCGTAAAAGAGAATGATTTTGTTTTGATAGATTATGAGGGCTTTTTAAATGAAGAATCCTTTGATAAGACACCCAAAATTGAAAATTACGTCATGGGAATCGGACAAGCGGGGATGCCCAAAGAATTTTCAGAAAAATTGACATGCAGAGCTCATTGCAGAAAGTATTGATCTTTATTTTGAAAAAAAATAAAGGGAGCCTTATTTAAAT
>JAQICW010000292.1 GCA_027858355.1 Desulfobacula sp. | reverse complement strand
GCAGGTTTAAAACCAGCTGCCTTAATCGCTTTTGCTGCTTTCTTAATACTGAAACCAATTACATTGGGAACACTTTTCCCATTGCCAAAAGAATCAACAGTATCCACAAAAATAGTTGTATTGTTGTAATCAGAACTTGTACCAGATCCGAGAATGCGTTTCCATATGGTACCATTACCATCTTTCATGGTATTATTATCAATTATTTTAAGGTGAGATTTAACCCAGTATGGCTTACTATTTTTATTCTTGTACCGATATTTTATATCCATGTGGTAAGTATCATGTTCGGTTTTTTTAACTTTGAAGCCTAATTCCCCAACTCTAAAATTATAATTTTTCAGCTGACCAAGTTTCGTATAGTATCCGCTGGATTCATTTTTAAATGTCACCTCAATTGTACCATTTGAATGACTCCAATCCCCATTAATCCCGGACCATTTTATTCCACCATAGGTAAGAACAAACATCTCCATTTTAGAGCCATAAGCAATTTTTGTTCCTGCTTTTGGCGCTTGTTTGGTAATCGTCTTGTCTTTACTGTGATCATTCGTTTTACCGCTTAACTTAAAAATTGGTTTTAAACCTGTGTCTTTAATCTTTTTAGCTGCTTCCTTTATGCTCAGTCCAATGACATTGGGCACTACAACTTTATCATCAAAAGTATCAAAAACATCAACAAGGATTGTTGTACCGGCGACAACTTCAGTACCTGGTTGTGGGTTAATATTACCCGCTTTGCCTGATTGTTTCGAGGATAGTGCTTTTACCCTCTTAACCTTAGGTACCAAACCGGCATCTTTTATCTTTTTGATGAGTTCTTTTTCTGTCAAACCCTTTAGTTCCGGCACCGTTCTAACATCAACGAATGGAGGATGAACGACTATTGTAACGGCAGCACCGCGCTCAATTATAGAGCCGATATTTGGAATTGTCTTTTCCACTGTTAAAGAATCTTTTTTTGTGAGAGCCGGGCTTCCCAGGCTGATTTTGGTTTTCAATCCCAGGCCTTTAAGTTTTTTCCCAGCCTGTTTTGATTTCATGCCAATGACATCACTCACTTTGGGTTTATAGCGCCCTTTGCAGTGGTCAATTGATTTGTTTCCAAGTTTTGCAGTAACATACTCACCAAGGGTGCAGTGATCCACTGAATCCAGCTTGTTACGTTTGTCCCAGGCATATTTTTCCGGTGTGCGGCCAGCTGTATCATCCGGATTTCCAGTGACTTTACCAATCCCGCCAATGATTTCACCAACAACCCTGCCGTAAGGTTCAAATCTGGCATTTGCCCCACCTGTGGCATTTATCGGCGGTTCAGCTGAACCGACCCATTCTTTTATAATAGCCGCTGTTTTTGGATCATTGGGATCAATATTTTTTGGTTTGTCTGGATCCAAATCACTACCACCAGAAGTATTTCGACCATCTGCAAGCTTACTACAACTTTTACCTGTAGGTCTCATAGTCCCGCCTCCATTACGACCTAACCACCCATCTTTATCCTTCTTCGCTCCAGGTTTCATACGATCTGATACCTCGTCGTTAGTAAGACATACCGTACCATATCCATAAGGAATTGGCCCCCATACGTCCCAAATCGTCCCACTAACATATACTGGCTGCTTTTCACAACGCACATCCTCTTCTGGACAGCGATAGCATGTACCACCATTTTTCTTTGACCATGTTACACGATCATCCGGCCAGATCTTTTGATCTTTGAGACAATCACTTTCATTTTTATAAGGCCCTATTTCTATAGTGCCGCCAGAGCATGTGCATAATTCAGATGAAACAGGAGGATCTTCAATTGGCTCAGTATAAATTGTTTCGTTTAAGTCAATATTTCCCATACATTCTTCTGCATCAAGAGCAGTTGTATAGATCATTGCCGCATCCTTAGCCATATTCTTTACACCATCCTTTAGGCGGGTGAGTTGTTCATTGCGTAATGCCAAAAGGCCAATCTCCAACTTCTTATGTTCTATATATTTTTCTTTCTCTTTAGGAGCTAGTTTATCATACAGCTCTTGACATTTATTACTTAGGTAGCTATGGCTAACTTTGCAGGAATAGTAGCTATTATGCAATGTGGTTTTTTCCTTCACAAAATACTCATAATTATCATATATTACCTGATAAATATTGGCATGTTTGTAGTTGTTTGTTTTCGCCTCATCAAGAAGTTTGCCTGCTTGCTTATACCTTTTTTTAATTTCCAAATGCTGTTCCGGAATCATACCAAGCAGTACTTGACGGTCAAAAGAGATACCAGACTCATAGCACTTACTTTTGCTCTCGCCAGGTCCCCTATAAATATTTGACTCACTATCTTTAAAGTGGATACTAAACAATTGACCATCAGATAAAGAATCATATAACTCACCACTGATCTCTTTCATTCTGGAAAGTAGTTCTTTTGCTATTTGGGCTGCACGCTGAGTTTCCCCTGCTGCCTTTTTTACTGCAACCAGATCCAGAGATTTTTCTTTAGAAGCTTTACAAACAATATTGGCATTGTTACTACTACTTCTTTTAATTTCTGCAAGTTCAGACCGAATAATATCCAATTGCAACATATCTCTTTGATCTTTACGTAAGATTTCGTTAATGCTATTTGATAAAAGAGAATGCTTATTGTATTGTTTTTCCAGCTCTTCAACCATTTTTTCAATCTGCTTTCTTGTATCTATTTCCTTACAGGCAATACTTATATTTTTGAGGCTCTCTCGTTCAGATTCTATTCTCATTTTTAGTACAGCAAATGCGGCTCTTAGATTTGTTGCATCGTAGGAAGATTTGCTGATCTGATTGGCATTATTTGAAGCATTGGCATAAGTAAATCCAAAAAAGAGGATAAAGAGAAATAACAATTGACGAGTAATTATCGAAATATTTAAAGTAACCGATTTTTTCATAATTTCCTACTCCCCTTTGATAATAATAAAAACATGACATTGTATCCATCGCACAGTCTCTCAGCACACTCCTTGATGATATAGCTTTATACTAATTCATCACACCATAATATAGAATATATAGTTGACAAACCATTTCCAGTAATAACATTTATGGTTCATCAGGAAATCGCGTACTTCGCAGAAATTAAAGGTTTTATCTTTACTGCGCTCTTTCGTGCTGCCATCTAACTTAAAGGCAGGTTTTAAGCCTGTGTCTTTAATCTTTTTAGCTGCTTCCTTTATGCTCAGTCCAATGACATTGGGCACCACAACTTTATCATCAGAGCTTATTTTTCTCCCTCTTGCAAGTGCTCCGAGTGAGATTTTCATATCGAGAATAAAATCTTTAGTGCCAACAGCGATACTTTCGGTCCAATAGTCGTCCCGTTTTAGATTGTCTTTTTTAATTTCATCATCGATGAGAGATTTGTAATTTGCTTGAAATTTTTGATTGTCTGAATACCCACATAAAGCTATCAGCCTGCCATTATCAATCAAGGTGTATCTTTTGGGTGGATTTAAGATTTCATTATAACCGCAAAAATTCCATTCTGATGGATGCTTCACAACTCCGGTTCTTACCATGTTCATATCGATATAGATCCGGCATTTGACAAGGTGTTGACCATCTTGAACCGCTGTTGCATGATATCTATCTACCCCAAAACCTCCTTTCCTTTTCTTCCTAAGATTGTATTCCCTACCAGTCCGGCCAGCCAGAAGTTGAATACTTTTAGGCAACACATTTTTTTAAATTTTATTTACTATTATCAAGCTATTAACTTGGTCAGGTCCTTTAATGGGTGACAGGTCCTTTAATGGGCGACAAGAATTAAGAATTACCATTATTTTTTTATTTGAATTGAGTAAGATGTCCCTCGATCCTAGTAAGATGTCCCTCGATCCCTTGACTTTTGGTCTCTCTCCTCAAGCAAGTGTTGAGCCTATTTTCAATAGCGGGAGGATACCGGCAAATGAAAAAAGAAATAGCAATAATAGACCTATACACAAAGATACCGAAGTATGCAAAGAAAGGGATTCGCTGCGCATATCTATTGTCTGTTCCTTCATCTGCCTTGCCAGGATAACAGTGAAGATAATCCATAAAATTGGTATCACAATACTCATAGTACGGAAGCGGATGGCAAAATTTGTTAAAGTAGGTAATGCTTGCTTTACCTCTGAATATTGGACAAGAAGATTATAGGCCGGTTGAATGACAACAAGAGACATAGTCCACAGCAAAGAGAGGATAACGATATTGCAGCAAAGGGTAGTCTTCCACATGATATAACCTCATATTTTTTAGTTATTAAAAATTAGAACAAAGGCAATTGTCCATCCCGGGCCGGTGTCCTTGTTAAAAACGTTAAGTTGAGCGGCTACCACATAGCCAAAAAAATGCCAACATAGGACCGTTCCAACTTATTGTTACATTAACCGGGTTAGAACCACCACAATTATTCCCTTGGTGTAAAGTAGCCGAAGCCTGGGTCTTATTTTTGTGATCAGGGGTATATTGGGGTAGTTTTTCAGCTGACATATGAATCAGTATCCTTTTTTACCGGTTATTCCAATGAGGAATTTCAGAGAAAATATTCAAAATGGCCTCAATTCCATGGATTGGCCGCAACACTCCGGTAAAATAACAACTCCAAATTTTAAGATTGGTAAAATCATACCCCTCATGTTGAATTCACCAGGATCCCTTCCAGTTCAGCTTCATCCATATCATCCGGTACATTGTCCGATAGGATATTTCCATACCCGTCAAAAACAAGGATAGTGATCATGTGTCCCTCATCGCATTTGGGACAGGCAATACCTTCATCCTGGGTCGCCTGCGGCTCCTGATTGGCGGTTACCGAAAGAGCATGCCGGATGTTATCGATGTTGGATCTGGCCTTGCCGTTGGCCAGGAATCCGTAATACCGGATGCGGTGAAACTGCTTGGGCAACACATGATCCAGGAATCGTTTCATGAATTCCATGACAGGTAAGGTGGTTGTTTCCCAGATAGAATCCTTCCGGGTGTTTTTAAACCAGAACTCCACGATGTCGTTTTCCACTGAAATGATCCGGTTGTTGCTGATGGCGGCACGGTGCGTGTATCGGCCAATATATTTGACAACTTCTTCAGGTCCTGCAAAAGGCGGTTTGGAATAGACCACCCATTCTTTTTGAACAGCATGGTACAGCCATTGCTCAAAAGAGAAATAATCTGCAAGAAAGCTGATATCCGCAGGGAAGTTCAGCATTCCCTTGCGGTGGGCTTTCTTCAGTTTCTCAAGAAATTTGGCCCGGAACACGGACGAAAGCGCCAGGACCGGAAAAAGAAAGGTACTGTGATATTTTGGGGATACCCAATCGCCGATGACGTTAATCCCGCTGGCAGTAACAATGAAATGCAGGTGAGGGTGCAGCCAGAGCTTACCACCCCAGGTATGGAGAATGCCATAGAAACCGATCTGTGCTCCCAGGTGTTTGGGGTTTTTGCCGAACTCGAGAAGGGTCTGGGAGGCGGTTTCAAATAAGAGGTCATACATGATGCGCCTATTATACATGCACAGAGAATACATGATGCGCCTATTATACATGCACAGAGAATTGAATACATCCGGCAGGGTAAAGACACAATGGTGATAGGATACCGGTAACAGTTCATCAAGCCTTGCTTTAACCCATCGGCGCCGTGCAATGTTATTGCATCCGGGGCAGTGACGGTTCCTGCATGAATTATATCCTTTTTCCATGTGCCCGCAGGTATCGCAGATTTCCCAGTGGGTTCCGAATTCACCGCACCGGCAGTGTTCAATGTCGTACATGACCTTGTGCTGTCGGGGGTGAAGACAATTTTCCGATCTGAACCGGTCTCCATATTCTTTGAAGATGTCGCCAATACTGGGACTTGATTCCGGTTTGCCGGGTAATGGTGAATGACTGTTTTGAGTTCTTTTCATTTAATACTGCTGGTCCTATCTTACAGTTTATGATTGCAATCACATAGGAGATAAGGGGGGAGCAAGCTGCAAGAATTATGACAGGCGTGGTATTTGCGTCTTTTTGCAAATGACATGACTGGCGAAATTCTTGCGCGCAGGCTCCCCCCGTTCTCCGGTAAATTTGGCCTCCCAGGTGTTGGGGATACTTCTTTTTAATTACGTTTGAAGTTCTGTATGCCGCTTAAAATAGGCTTGTCCGCCGTCCAGGCTTAATGTAACACCCCAAATAAGCGGTTTATCCGTCTTCATTTGGCTTGTTGGAATCTCCCGATACCTGAAAATTGCTATTCGGTATCCTCATTTTTTTGTTCCAACTGCTTGATCATCCGGTCGCAATCACTTTCAAAAAGACGATCTTGGATGATACGGTATTTTTCAAATTCACTTTCAGCATGGGCCTTGGCAATTTCTGCTGTGACTTGGCCTGCATCCTGCAGGATTTCCCGGTCTGTCGCTTCGATGAACCTGTTGAGGCGTTTTTCCCAGTCTTGCATCGTCATTGGGATTTTCCGCAGTGCCATATCTTCTGCAACGTCCAGATAGGCAGAAACCAAGCGTTGCAATTGCGCCATTTCATTTTCAGTCAGATAGTTTTTGGCCACGCTGGCATCGAATTTTTGAATTTTACCTTTTGGAGCATCTTTCCAGGTGGTCAGCCCCATATTATTTTTTTTGTGGTCCGCACGGTCTACGATCACTTCCGTAGCCGTCTGGCCATGGATTGCCCAATGCAGCTTGTTTTGTACCGTCGCAAAAAAGCGCTTCGTGGCTTGAGCCGTTATATCATAATCAATGGACGAGGCATAAATATCGGTAATTTTCTGATAGAACTTACGCTCACTCAGACGAATTTCCCGGATACGCTGCAATTGCTCTTCAAAATATTGTTTGCCAAGGACAGAACCGTCATTCTTTAGACGCTCATCATCCATTGTGTAGCCTTTGATGGTGAACTCCTGAATAATCGTTGTCGCCCATTTACGGAACTGCACGGCACGTTCTGAGTTGACCTTGTAGCCTACAGCGATGATAGCCG
>JAQICW010000281.1 GCA_027858355.1 Desulfobacula sp. | reverse complement strand
GCACATATACACGGGAATTAAAAAACCTTTCCAGGCAATGCGTTACCATTCTTTGGCAGTTTGCCCGGACACCCTTCCGGATTGTTTTGAAATAACCTCACAAACAGATGATGGGGAAATAATGGGGATAAGACACAAAACCCATTCAACACAAGGGATGCAGTTTCATCCGGAATCCATAATGACACCTGTTGGAAAAAGACTGCTTAGAAATTTTTTAAAAAGTACAGGAGAAATATAATGTTTCGCGAAAATTTAATTAAAATTATCAAGGGTCAGAACTTAAGTGATTCAGAAATGTCTCAAATGATATTGGATATTTTTTCAGGTGAGATTACAGATGCACAAATCGGCGCTTTTATGGCAGCATTGGCTGCAAAGGGTGAAACTTTTGAAGAATTGGCGGGAGCTGCCCGTGCCATGAGGAAAAAAGCTGTAAAAATACAAGTGTCTTCTCCCATTGTTGTGGACACCTGTGGAACGGGTGGAGATGGTTCAAATACATTTAATATTTCAACAACAACAGCGTTTGTCGTGGCCGGCTGTGATGTTATCGTTGCAAAACATGGAAACAGAAGTGTTTCAAGCAAATGCGGAAGTGCGGATGTTCTTGAAGCATTAGGCGTAAAACTCGATCTTGTTCCTGAAATTGTAGATGAAGCCATTGAAGAAGTGTGTATTGGTTTTCTTTTTGCGCCCCAATATCACGGAGCCATGAAATATGCCATTAATGCAAGAAAAGAAGTGGGTATAAGAAGTATTTTTAATATGCTGGGTCCCTTATCCAATCCTGCTGCTGCAAATTGCCAGCTCCTTGGCGTTTATGCCCCTGAATTAACAGAAATGTTTGCCCAGGCATTAAATATGCTCGGCGTTAAAAAGGCCTTTGTTGTTCATGGCCATGATGGTCTGGATGAAATCTCAATCTGTGCGCCAACAAGGATATCCCAACTAAATTGCGGCCAAATCAAAACCTTTGATTTAAACCCTGAAAAATATTTTGAAGAACTGGCTGATCCAGGTGATCTTTGTGGCGGTGATGTTAAAAAAAATGTTGAAATCATCCAAAATATATTGACGGGAGAAAAAGGCCCTAAACGAAATATTGTACTGCTTAATTCTTCGGCTGCCCTTGTTGCCGCAGGACAGGCAAATGATTTTTGCGAAGGAATAAAACTTGCCAAAGCATCTATAGATACAGGTGCTGCAAAAGATAAACTTAATAAACTCGTTCAATTTACCCGGGAAAACGGATAAATAAATATACTCTTAAAATGATCTCGGAGCAAAGACATATGGGAATAAATTTTTTATCAATCATTGTTGATCATAAAAAACAAGAAGTCGCTTCAGCAAAAAAAAGGATAAGTGAAAATCAATTAATGAAAAGAGCAGCTCAAAGAGACAACAAACGTCCTTTTCTTGAAAACCTTAAAAGATATAACGGTATAAATACCGTCAATATTATTGCAGAAATCAAAAGGGCATCCCCGTCAAAAGGAGATATTAGTTCCGATCTGAATCCTGAAATCCTTGCCCAAAAATACGAAAAGGGTGGAGCGCAGGCAATATCTGTATTAACAGACACAAAATATTTCAAAGGCAGTTTTGATGATTTCAAACGAGCACGAAGCGCCTCATCCCTTCCCATGCTGAGAAAAGATTTCATGGTATCATCATATCAGTTCTATGAGTCATGTATTCTTGGTGCTGATGCTGTTCTGCTTATTGCCCGCATTCTAACAAAAACACAGCTTAAGGATTATCTTGATCTTTCATTTGAACTGAATTTAGATGCCCTGGTTGAAATCAACTCTGAAGAAGACCTTGAATCTGCCAATGATGCCAATGCAAAACTTATCGGGATTAATAACAGAAACCTGGGTTCCTTTGATACGGATATAAACACTGCCATGCGCCTTTCGTCCCTTCTTGATGCAGACCAGATTGCTGTTGCTGCAAGCGGCATTACAAAAAAACAAGATATTATAAAAAACCAATCATTTGGCATTTATAATTTTCTTATTGGAGAAAGCCTTGTAAGAGCCGATAATACCGTCGATTTTTTAAAATCACTATGCTCTTTATAGTTAAAATAAAGGGGAAACTTTATGCACGAAGCTATTATAAAAAATTCATCGCACACACCACAGGTTAAAATATGTGGTCTTACAAGGGTTGATGAAGCCATACAATGTGCTGAACTTGGAGCGGATGCCATTGGATTGGTATTTTTTGAAAAAAGCCCGAGAAATGTCACCCTGGAACAGGCAAAAGAAATTAGTTTAAGCCTGCCAGAAAATATTTCAACAATTGGTGTTTTTGTAAATAAACCATTGGAATATATCATGGAACGGGTTGAAAAATGTTCTTTAAATGCCGTTCAGCTCCATAGCATGGAAGGGCCGGATCTTGTGAACCAGCTTATTGAACAGGGCCTCATTGTAATAAAATGCCTTTACCTTGATAGCGAACCATTTCTTACAGATGTTTCAACGTATAATGCCACGGGTTACCTTGTTGAATGTGCAAAAGGTATTTTACCGGGAGGAAACGCGCTTTCATGGGATTGGGCAAGGGCAAAAGCCTTTGGTATAAAGCATCCGTTTATTCTTGCCGGCGGGCTTAATCCGGAAAATATTTCCAGGGCAATAGATGCGAGCCTGCCTGATGCCGTTGATATAAGTTCAGGGGTTGAAAAAGGGCCTGGGCGAAAAGATATGACAAAAATAAAAGCATTTATTAAAGCTGTATCAAAATCTTTACTAGAGGACAAAAACAATTTTAGGAGAATTTTTTAATGACAGCAAATCATCCATGCCAGGATTCCACCAACCAGGCATTAGAATCATTTCAAACACTTTGCAGCCCAGGGAATAAAAAAATGAATAGAATAAAAACCACTTTTGAAGAAGCTGAAAAAAAAGGTGAAAGAGCACTTATTGGATTTGTAACGGCAGGTGACCCTGATATTGATATGTCACTGGAATTAATAAAACAGATGTGCGCCTCAGGGCTTGATATTTTGGAACTGGGAATCCCATTTTCAGATCCAACAGCAGATGGCCCTGTTATTCAAAGGTCTTCAGCAAGAGCACTTGAAAATGGCGTTAATCTTGCAAAAGTTTTGGAAATGGCAACTAAAATTCGAAAAGCCACACAAATTCCCATCATTCTTTTCAGTTACTACAATCCAATTTATGCCTATGGGGCAAAAAAATTTTACAATGATTCATTAAAGGCAGGAGTGGATGGTGTTTTAATTGTAGACTTGCCTTATGAAGAGTCCCGGGAAATGACATCAAAATGGGCCGGGGATGACCTTTCTCTTATTCGGCTGATTACGCCAACCACTCCTCTATCAAGAATGAAAAAAATATCAGATTCTGCTTCAGGTTTTTTATATCTTGTCTCAAAAACCGGTGTAACAGGAAAAGGCGGTCTTGATCCGTCCAATATTGAAAAGCGGTTTAATGATCTAAGGTCTGTTACAAATCTACCCATAAGTGTCGGTTTTGGTATATCTACCCCACAAGACGTTAAGGAGATTTCAAAATTTGCAAACGGCATCGTTATTGGCAGTGCTTTTGAACAATTGATTGAGTCCAACCTTGAAAATAAAAATCTGCCTTTAATTATGGGAAAAAAGGTAAAAGAATATAAGGAAGTTACAAAACTGTGATACATCGGAAAGCAATTTTATATCTTTGAAAATTCCACAGCAACAGTAGAAGAAGCTGCCCAAGCCCATGGAGTAGATCCTGCAGAAGTTATTCCAGCTGCCGGAGACCGGTATTCTTCAATACGATTGACCATAGAAGAACTTGAAAAACATTCAAACTGTAAAGAATGGGTGGACGTCTGCAAATATGATTAGACTTCTGCCATCGATCTGGCAGGATTCATTTTCATACCACACCGCAACAAATCTCTCAAAGAAAGCAAAAAATCATCATACCGCCCAGGGCAACAATTGCTCCTGACCTTTTCAGCCAATGCATTATACTGGTCATCGTCCAAAATCCCTCTCCTTTTCTTCAACGACTCAACTTCCTTAGGCAAACCAATTTCACAATAAACTTTTAAAACTTCCTCCAACTCAGA
>JAQICW010000220.1 GCA_027858355.1 Desulfobacula sp. | reverse complement strand
GTATCACATAATTTTTCTGATGTATTATACCTTGCCAACAGAGGTGCGATTATAAAAAACGGCAGCATTATGCAGCAAGGTGAAATCGTATCAATTTTTGAAAGGCCAAATTCTAAATTTACCGCTTCTTTTGTCGGAATGAAAAATATTCATCCTATCTCTATGCAAAACGGAAATATGATTATTATAAAAAATGATATTGAAAAAATACCAGCACATAAACCCAGCAAAACAGATAAAAATATGGGTATTCGCCCTGAAGACATTTCTTTAAAAGCCTTTTCCTCAGTTAAGTATGAGAATTGCTTTCAAGGAAAAATAAAAAAGATAACCAGCAATGGAATTTTCTTAAATATTTATTTACAAACCCAAAATTTCCAGTTTGAATCAATTTGGCCCCGGAGCTTTCTTAGGGATCATGATCTTAATATTGGTAAAATAATTACTTTTGGATTTCACCCGGAATCTGTTCATACTTTTTGAACACAAATAATTTATTAACTGTTTTTATGAAACCATTTAAAAATCAAACATAAAACAAACTCGAAAATAGGGTGCTCGATTCAGCTAAAAGAAGCTGTTGATCAAGATATTACCCGATTTTCTTCCACTGCATGACAGGCGACACAAGTGCCGTTATCCATTGTTAATAATGCTGGAATCTGATCGATACATCTATCATCTGCATACACACACCGGCCATGGAAAACGCATCCTGTCGGCAAGTTAACCGGCGTTGGCACCTCCCCCTTGAGTTTAATCTGTTTGGCCCGTTTCTCACCAACAATAGGGATGGCGCTTAAAAGAGCTTTTGTATACGGGTGACGCGGGTAAGCAAACAAGTCCTCGGCTTTGGCCAGCTCACATATAGTTCCAAGATACATCACAGCGACTCGTGTGCTGATATGACGTACCACGGACAAATCATGGGTGATAAACAGATAGGTCAAATCCCTTTCTCTGCCAGCCTTCATCAAAAGGTTAAGGATCTGTGCCTGGATGGAGACATCTAACGCTGATACGGGTTCATCTGCAACAATAAATTCCGGATCAAGAATTAATCCCCTGGCAATACTGATTCTCTGCCGCTGGCCTCCGGAAAATTCATGGGGGTACCGTTTTATCCAGGCCTGGTCAACACCCACCTGTTCCATGACCTGATCAATTTTATCATTGATTTCATTTCCGGACAATTCGGGATGATGGAATCTCAAAGGTTCTTCCAAGGTCTGCTGCACTGTTTTTCTTGGATTTAAAGATGCATAGGGGTCTTGAAAAATCATCTGCATTTTTTTTCTAAAGGGCAGCATTTGTTCATGGCTCAGGTTATCAATTCTTTTGCCGCCATAATGTATTTCTCCTGCGTTAGGCGGATAAAGACCCAAAATGACTCGCGCCAGAGTTGATTTCCCGCACCCGCTCTCTCCGACTACACTTAAGGTTTCACCTTTTTTAACAAAAAGAGAAACATCATTTACAGCTTTAACAGTGGTTTTCTCTAAACAAATTTTGCCTTTTTTAAACCTGATCTGATCCAAAAAACCACCTGAAATGTCAAAATGCTTCACCAGGTTTTTAATTGAAAGTATTATATTATCTTCATTCATTATTTTCTGCTGTTCATTCCCTGTTTATTTCATATGGCAGGCTGCCAAAACTCCATTGCCGGAATCCTTGAGTTTCGGTGTTTTAGTCGTACAGATTGCTTCCTTTAAATAGCATCTTGGATTAAAAGCACATCCTGGCGGTATATTTGTTAATGTCGGCATCATACCCGGAATCTGCACAAGATCGCAACCCGGCTTTATCACAGTCCCTGGTATTGACTTTATCAACCCTTCAGTATAGGGGTGAACCGGATATTTCACCACCTGATCAGTTGGTCCGCATTCAATAATTTTACCAGCATACATAACTGCAATTTTTTCTGTGACCTGTGACACAACCCCGAGATCATGGGTAATTAATATCAAAGCCATGTTATCTGATTCGCACAATTCCTGTAACAAATCCATGATTTCAGCCTGAATTGTCACATCCAGAGCAGTGGTAGGTTCATCTGCAATAATAATGGCAGGATCTGTCAAAAGAGAAATTGCAATAATTATTCTCTGGCGCATCCCGCCGGATAACTCATGGGGATATTGCGAGAGCCTTTGCTCCGGCGATGGAATATGGACTTTTTTTAATTTTTCCAATGCAGTATCTCTGGCATCTGATTTTGAAATTTTTTGATGGGCCTGTAAGGTTTCAATCATCTGGAACCCGATAGTAAAAACAGGATTCAATGTCATCATGGGATCCTGAAATATCATGCTTATTTTGTTTCCCCTGATTTCACGCATTTTTTCGTCAGAGTATGAGCTTATTTCATCTCCGTTAAAAATAATTTTACCTTTTGAAATATATCCGGGCTTGCTGATAAGATTTATTATTGAGAATCCTGTAACAGATTTGCCGGCTCCGCTTTCTCCAACCAACCCGAGTGTTTCTCCTTTGTCCAAAGTTAAATCTATACCGTCAATGGCAGTAATATCACCTGTTCTTAGGGCAAACTTAACTTCAAGATCATGAATATCTAATAGGTGGGACATTATTAAACAATCCTATCCTTTATAAAGTTTCGGGTTAAGTACATCTCTTAGCCAGTCACCAAGCAGGTTAATGGCAAGGACAAATACAATAAGCAAAATACCCGGGAAAACAGTAATCCACCATGATCCTGAAAAAATATAATCAAATCCAGACCTGATAAGAGAACCAAGAGAAGGCATTGTAATAGGCATACCTAAGCCCAGAAAAGATAGGGCAGCTTCACTCATAACTGCATTTGCAATCTGTATTGTTGAAATAACCATCAAGGATGTAAGAGAATTTGGCAAGACATGTCTAACCATTATTACAGCTTTTGATAATCCGATAACTTTTGCAGCTTCAACATATTCTTTGTTTTTTTCTCTCATTACTGAAGCACGAATTGTTCTTGCATACATTGGCCATTCAGCAAAACCAATGATCAGTATTAAGAGAGGGATAGCAAGCTGTTCATATCTGCCTATTCCAAATACCATTTGAAATATAGCGCCAACTAATATTGCAAGCATAAGATAAGGAAATGAAAATTGAATGTCAGCTATCCTCATAAGTATTGCATCGGTTTTTCCACCAAGATATCCTGCTGACAATCCCATAAAAATACCGATGAGTGCCTGAAGGGACACGGCTCCTATGCCAATCATTATAGATGTTCTAAGGCCATATAACATTGTGGAAAGCATATCTCTTCCCATGTTATCTGTCCCTAATGGAAAACTTTTTTCTCCTCCTTCATTCCAGCTTGGGGGAATCTCAGAGTTCATAATATCTATATTGTTGGCATCATAGGGATCCATCGGAGCAATCCATGGTGCTGTTATTGCAAGGATTATAAATATTATAATTGCAATAAAACTTGCCATGGCAACTTTATCTTGCCTGAAACTATATAGAAAATATGACTCTTTAAATTTTTGTAATGAACTTTTCATTTTGTTCCTGCTATTCTGATTGTAGGATTAATAAATCCATAAAAGATATCAACCAAGGTATTTACTAATACAAATGCACTTGCGACAACAACCAGATATGCAATTAAGAGAGATATGTCAGCTCGTTCTATTGCTTCTAAAAACATAAATCCCATGCCCTGCCATTGAAAAACAGTTTCAGTAAGGATTGTAAAGGCAAACATAATACCAATTTGTAAACCAAAAACCGTAACAACAGGAAGTAATGTGTTTTTAAACGCATGGACAAGCCAGATACGCATAGGAGAAAGTCCTTTTGCCCAGGCATATTTAATATATTCTGTTTCAAGTACCTCCATCATTTCAGACCGGATAAGGCGAATATATAAAGGCAGCATAATAGATGCAAGGGATATACATGGAAGAACCAGGTGTTTTAATCCATCTATTGTTAAAAAGCCTGAATTCCAGTAACCATTATTAAAAAGATCGACGGTTTCACCTCTGCCATAGGATGGCAGCCAGCCCAGGGTTACAGCGAAAAGGTAAATAAACATAATAGCCGTTAAAAACACAGGTATTGAAACGCCTAATGTAGAAAAACCCATGATAAATCTGGAAAACAAATGTTTGGGTTTTAAGGCTGAAAACACGCCCAATGGTAAAGAAATAAAAATAATTATTAAAGCTGCACCTAAAACAAGTTCAATGGTTGCAGGGGCATGCTTTAAAATAACCTCAAGGCACGGTTTGCGATAAATTAAAGATGTACCAAGGTCACCATGAAGGACATTTCTTACAAATCTTGTATACTGTGTGAAAAAAGGATCATTCAGGCCCAGCTTATCAGCAATTACTGCTCTTTCTGCCGGTGTAACCCTTTCGCCTACAAGGTCTCTTACCGGGTCGCCAATATTGCTTTTTATTGAAAAACCAATCAAGCTGATAATCAGCATAACCATGACAGCCTGAATAGTTCTTCTTACAATGAATGCAAACATAAATTTATCTTGTATTGTGTTAATTTTGATAACCAGGGGCCAAGTTTCCTGACCCCTGGTTAATAGTATAAGATAATTACTATTATCTTCTTTTTATTCTATTACAAGGTCACCAAAATAAGGAAAATTCAGTGCATTGACAATAGGTTCGATCTTAAAGTTCTTCTTTGCCCCATAAGAATGATTTTGCCAATGGAATGGTACAAAGGCGGCTTCATCATAAAGAATTTGTTCAATTTCCTGAAGCATTGCAGCTCTTTTAGTAAGATCAGTTTCGGACTGAGCACTAATTACAAGTTCATCAATTTTTTTATTGCAATATGCACCACTGTTATATTGACCATATCCAGTATCAGCATTGGTACACATTGTTAAGAATTCAGAAAAATTACCAGAATCCTCAGTATCTGAATGCCAGCCAATCATCATCATATCAGCAGCTCTTTTGTCATACTCATCCCAATATTGAGCTTTTGGCATTGTTTTAAGGTTAACTTTAATGCCAATTTTTGCAAGCATCTGAGCTGTTGCTTCAGCAATTTTTGCATCATTAACATAACGATCATTGGGGGCCATCATTGTAACTTCAAACCCATCAGCATAGCCCGC
>JAQICW010000201.1 GCA_027858355.1 Desulfobacula sp. | reverse complement strand
TAACATTTTCGAGCAGGCATCAAATTTGTTGCTGCCTGATGCTGTATGCCATTCCAAATGTTCACAAATTGTCTCTGTTAATTCATAGCGGCTTAAATTTGAAAATAAACTGACAGTTTCTTGCACATCTTTTATCTCTTGAGGGGTAACTTCCCGGCCACAGCAAACCATAGCAAGATCATTTTTTTGAAGCATAGCTGTTTCCTTCTTGTGCGGTTTATATATAAGGACAACGCTACACCAGCAAAATTTAAAATTTTAGTCTATAGCTGTTTTGCGACAAAAAAAATTATGGCTTTACAGAAAACCTTACTACCATTGACTTAAAAAAACGTGCGTCAAGGCTGAACATTCTGGATTTAGCTTGACTAAATTTAAAATCATTTTTAGACTAAAAAAATAATGAAAACTATTGCAATGATCTTTCATTGGATCGGGGTTAAAACATGAAAGTTTTAAGAATATTTATCGTGACATTAGTCTTACTTTCCAACTTTTCCCAAGGAATTGCAGAGGAGAAAACCGTATCTTTGGCTGTTCTGGATTGGAAACCATACGCTGGTGAAGAACTGGAAAAATTTGGTTTTGGATCAAAAATTTTAACCGCTGCATTTAACAGGGCCGGGTTTAAAGTGAAGTTTAGTTTTATGCCTTGGGTAAGGGCTCTTAAAGACACTGAGATTGGAAAATACGATGCGGTTTGTTATGGATATTATTCAGATTCAAGAGCAAAAATTTATGCCTTATCCAATTCATTTATCGAGAGCTCATTAGTGTTTTGCAAGCACAAGGATTCAAATATTTCTTATCATTCTCTTCAAGATTTGAAACCATATCGAATCGGTGTTGTCCGCGGCTACGTCAATACCGAACAATTTGATGCGGCAGATTACCTGAAAAAAGAAGAAGCCAGCAATGATACATTAAATTTGAAGAAATTGTTAAACAGACGGGTTGACTTGATTCTTATTGATAAATTTGTTGCGCAATATCTTCTAAATACTATTTTTTATAAAAACAAATCTGATTTTGAATTTATTTTACCCCCCTTGAAGATACACCCGTTATATGTGATGTTTTCAAAAAAAGTTAAGAACTATGATCAAAAACTGAAAGATTTTAACAATGGGTTAGAGCAAATCATCACTGATGGAACACGAATAAAAATTATGGAAAGTCATGGATTCACTAAGGAGTAAAAATGTTTTTTTTATTTCGTAATATCATTGCAATTGTATTTATAGTAACTTTTCAATCCACGGCATTTTCTTCAGACAGGGTTATTAAGTTAGCCTCACTTAATTGGGGACCCTATGTAGAAGAGAACCTTGAGAATTACGGATTTACTTCTGAAATCGTTTCAGAGGTTTTCAAAAAGGCAGGTTATCAGGTCGAAATATATTTCATGCCCTGGGCCCGGGTTCTGGCTGAAGTTAAGACCGGTGAATATGATGCTATGTATCCTGCCTATTATTCTGAAGAACGTTCGAGAACATATGCTTTATCAAATCCGATTGCCCAGGGGCTTTTAGTCCTTTATAAACGCTCTTGTGACACTATTTTGTATAAAACCCTTATGGACCTCAAACCTTACAAAATCGGTGTGGTTAGGGGCTATGTAAACACCCCGGAATTTGATTCAGCAGTGTATCTTAACAAAAAAATAGTTAATAATGATAAACAGAACCTTCTGAAGCTGCTTACAGGTCGAATTGACCTCGCGGTCATTGACAAGTATACCGCTAAACGAATTATTAAAATCGACATTCCACAGGCTGCCGGAAAACTTAATTTTTTGGATCCTCCGTTGGACAATAAACCTTTGTATGTCGGTTTTTCAAAAGCGATAAAAGATTACCCAAAGTTGTTAAAAAATTTTAACCAGGCATTAAATGACATGATCAAGAAAGGTCTGATAGACAATATTGTGAAAAAACATGGGTTTTAAGTATAGTGTCATGGGAGAAAAAATCACATCAGAAAATAGCCTGAATAATCGGTCCATAGCCAAAGATCTAACCATTGGCATGATATTAACAGTGGTTATTGTCTCTACAATCGCTATTTCAATTAGTTTTTACTATGCTTCCCAAAGTGCCATGGTTCATATAGAGGATAAAGCTGATAAACTTATTGAATCTATGTCTAAAATTCTTGACCTCTCGCTCTGGAATTTTGATGAAGAGACTGTAAAAGGTATTGGAGCCTCTTACACCTTAAATGATTTGATTTCAAAAATTAAAATTGTTGATTCCCAGGGGGTAACATATTTTGAAGTAGACAAAAATATTGATGCGCCCCTGATAACCAGATCAAGTATGGTGATGCATGGAAACAAGCCTGTAGGCCGTGTTGATATTGCGCTGACATCCAATTATTACCAAGAGATCAGCCGACAGTTTATATTGTCGGGAGCCTTTACGATCTTTATCAATCTAATTTCGTTGATTATTATTATCAAATTTCTTTTAAGACGTTTTTTAAAAAAGCCTCTCGATTATTTCAGTGAAGCAATCACCAACTATGGGGCAGGTAATTATAATTTTCAGAAAAAGTATATCCCTGTAAAGGAATTCCAACCCTTCATCACTGTACTGAATGAAATGGGAAATAAAATCTCATTTCAGATGGCCCAGTTGCAAAAAGCCAGCAATGAACTGGAAATTCAAGTCGAAAACCGAACTGCTGAACTTGCAAACGCCAATAAAGAGCTGGAACTTGAGATATCAGAACATAAACGTACGGAAAAAGAGAAAATAACTGCTCAAAAAATAGCGGGGGAACAAAAAAAACTGGCTTTGGTCGGGCAGGTTGCAGGAAAAATGGCCCATGATTTTAATAATATTTTGGGTATTATTATGGGGAATGCAGAACTTTCACTATTATACTGCAAAGATGCACAAACAAAAAAAACGCTTGAGTTAATCTTTAAGCAGACTTTACGAGGAAAAAATCTAACAAAAAACCTGATTGCCTTTGCTAAAAGCCAAGAACCAAAACAAAACTTTTTCAAAATTAATGAGACTATCGAACTTGTTATTGACCTGCTGAAAAAAGATCTGGAAGGCATTGAACTAATAAAGAAAGAGGAACCAGGGGTGCCGGATTTGCTTGCTGATCCCGGGATGATCGAACATGCTCTGGTAAATCTTGTACAAAATTCAATCCATGCAGTGGATATGGTAAAGAATCCCAGAATCATAGTGCGATCATTTTGTTCTGATGACAATATCTGTTTTGAAATCGAGGACAATGGGTGTGGGATTCCCAAAGAACATCTGGAAAATATTTATGACCCCTCTTTTACACTAAAGGGGAGCAAGGATGTAACAGGATCATATAAAATAAATATTAAAGGAACCGGTTATGGTATGTCCAATGTAAAAAAATATGTCCAACTGCACAAAGGCAATATTTCATCCGAGTCAGAATTTGGCTCCGGCACAAAATTCACTATATGCCTGCCTGTCATTAAAAACGAATTAACAAAAGAAGAAAAAATAGAAATCCGGAAAGAGATAACACATTTTAAAAAAAATATCCTCCTTGTTGAAGATGAAACCGCCATCTCTGATGTACAATACAGAGTACTGACACAAGAACCCTGTAAACACAGGCTTGATACTGCTCCTAATGGAAAGGTTGCACTGGATTTATTTAATAGAAATGAATATGACCTGATAAGTCTGGATTATATTCTTCCAGGAAGTATGAATGGAATGGATGTTTATAACCATATACGGCAAACAAATAAAATTATTCCAATCCTGTTTGTTTCAGGCAACATAGAATTTTTAGAATCCATAAAAGAGTTGAAACAAAAAGATACCCATATTGATCACCTGTCAAAGCCTTGTCAGAACAAAAACTATGTAAACAGCATAAATAGCCTATTGGCAAGCACCTGCTCACCGTGAGCAGGAATGGTACAACCTGAAAAATATGGCTTTCAGTTTTTTAGGGTAGGATCAGTTTTGATTTGTATAGGTATGTTGAAAATTTCAACCTGCGGACTATGTCATAGAACCATTGATGCAACCATTGAAATCATTGATGTGGAAATGGGCAAAGAGCCTGAGTATTTGACGGTAGGAAAAACACCCCTTGAAAGGGTGGTAAAATTGCTGTCAAAGCTCCATTCTATAATGGTTAGCCAGGATAGAGGGTCCATGGTTTCCAAGGAAGCAGAGGTGTTGTTGAATAAATTTATTCAACAGGTAGTCTCAATCTTTAATAATCTCCTTAAACCACTGAAATTGCAGTCTTTTCTGATGAATGATCTTATTTTATTAACCGACATTCCTTCAATAGTTCAAACCGTCTCTGTAAAACATGGCTTGAATAAGGACCTCAAATGAAATAAATTGAGCAGAAATAGCGCAGGATTTTGGTTCATCTACAAGGCGCATCAAATGTTTAATACTATACGTATTAGGCCTTT
>JAQICW010000179.1 GCA_027858355.1 Desulfobacula sp. | reverse complement strand
TTTGAAACTGACCAGGATGTGGAAGAGATTGTCTTTATGACCAAAGACATAAAAGCCGTATTTTTAGAAGCCTCAAAAAAAAAGAAAAAAATAGGAACCATCACCCTGAGCATCAATCCTTTTATCCCCAAACCCTGTACCCCCTTTCAATGGTCGGCCATGGCCTCAGAAGCCTCATTAAAACGCCGGGTTAACATTATCAGGCAAGGCCTGAAAAAAACAGCCAATGTTACTTTGAATTTTGAATCCCTGAGGGAGGCAAAACGACATGCCCTGCTCTCTTTGGGGGACAGGAACACAGCTGATATCATTGAAGCTGCAACCCAGTACGGCTGGACCCGGGCCATGAAAATGAACAAGGAGTATTGCGACAGGGTGATTTACCAGAAAAAACCAACTCCCCTGGCACCACCAGAAAAAGGAAACAATCTCCATATCCAATTGCCATGGGATATACTGGAACACAGGGTAAACGATGAGTTTCTTTTCAAAGAATTTAAAAAGGCTAAACAAGAAAAAAAATCATCTGCCTGCCCAATGAAGGACTGCAGCAGCTGTCAGATCTGCATATCTACCTGAATATATTTTCCTGGGTCTAATTTTTTATTCCATGGCCTGAACTCTAAAACACCCATTTGATGATTGAATCCACCAATGTGATGAAAAATGCTGCAATAAAGGTGGTCAAAAGATTTTTAATCTCAAAATCCTCCATAAGCTTGTCTGTCAACCAGAGCATAAAGGCATTAATCACCAGTTTGAACAAGCCAAAGGTGATAATGATAAAAGGCAGGGTCAAAAGAACCAGAAGCCACCCAGTGAAAAAATTGATCAAAGAATACACGATTGCCACTAAAATGGCAGTATAAAAATTTTTCACCCGGATACCCGGCAAAAATTGTGACACCAAAAATACAGCCACGCTCAAAACCAAAATATTAACGATTACCATGATATCTCCCTTCAGTATTTGAAATTTACCATGGTTTTACTATAGAAGCCCACAAAAATAAAGGGATTCCAAATATGGATCAGGGCAATCCCATGGAAAAACCGGTAATGCCATTTCAGTTTGTGGGACAAATTGGATAGCCATACAGACCACCTATTTGTCCTCATCGTTGAAATGTCTTTACACCAGTAGTTTGTCCTGATATTGAATTATTGATAAGGATGGTAAATGGTTCAGGTAACATTCTCAAGTCTATCAATTATTCGGATAACACATCTGAACGGTTTTATAGTCTTTGCCACCAACAAATAATATATTCTCAAGGATAACAAAACTGGAGGTGAATATGGAGAAAACAATATCCAAGGTTCTGGCAATTTTGCTTTTCATAGCTTGCATAACAGGAGGCATTTTCTATAAACAGCTTTATGATATAAAAAATGAATTAAAGAAAAGTATGGAAGAAACTGAGCAATTAGAAGAACAAGTGCTGGTCTCAAGAAAAACTTTAGAAAAAACCTCCAAGCTATTGGAAGAAATGCAAAAAACCAATGAACTGGAAAATAAAGAGGCTCTAAAATCAATCGCTCAACAGAAACATTCCATCAAGGAACTGGAAGAGCAGCTCAAATCAGCTACAGAACAGGTTAGAAAGCTTGAAATAGAGGCAAAAGATTTTAAAAAAGAAATTGCATCCAATGAAGAAAAACTTAAGGTTGAAGTTGAAAAAGCCAATGCAATCAGTCAAACACTTGAAGATGAAAAAAAACAATATGAACAAAAAATCAATAGTCTTACATCCAAAATTTCCAACTTTGAAACCGAGCTTGAAAAAATAAAGAAAACCCATTCCAAAGACCTGGAAAAGATAGGGCAATTGGAAGAAACAAATCACAAGGACAGACTATTGATTGAAACCGGAAATAAAAAAAATCTGGGACTTGAGGCAAACATTCTGGAATCAAACAGAAAAGTTGCATCACTTGAGAATATCAATAGTCAAAGCCGGATTAAATTAGAGGAGTCCCAGGAAAGAATTCAATCACTTCAAATGGAGGTTGATCTCAAATCTAAACAACTTGACAAAATTGCAAAGGAGTTGAAGAGCACACTCTCTCTGAAGAAGGAGGCGCTAAAATCAATCGCTCAACTGGAACATTCCATCAAGGAACTGGAAGAACAGCTCAAATCAGCTACGGAACAGATAAGAAAGCTTAAAATAGAGGCAAAGGATTTCAAAAAAGAAATTGCATCCAATGAAGAAAAACTTAAGGTTGAAGTTGAAAAATCCAATGCAATCAGTCAAGCACTTGAAGATGAAAAAAAACTATATGAACAAAAAATTAATAGTCTTACATCCCAAATTTCCAAATTTGAAACCGAGCTTGAGATAATAGGGGAAACCCGTTCCAAAGACCTGGAAAAGATAGGGCAAGTGGAAGAGATAAATCACAAGGACAGACTATTGATTGAAGCCGGAAATAAAAAAATTCTGGGACTTGAGGCAAACATTCTGGAATCAAACAGAAACGTTGCATCACTTGAGAATATCAATAGTCAAAGCCGGATTCAATTAGAGGAGTCCCAGAAAAGGATCCAATCACTCCAAATGGAGGTTGATCTCAAATCCAAACAGATTGATAAAATAGCAAAGGAGTTGAAGAACACTCTCTTACTGAAGAAGGATGAAACTCAAAAAGCCAGAGAACACATTTTATTTCTTGAAAAAGAGATGGAAAAGAAACTCTCCATGACTGGAAATAAGATTGCTGAACTCAAGTCCCAGGTGACTGAGGGCATGACCATTAAACAAAGGGCGACACAACTTGAAAAAGAAAAAAAAGAGGCACTCCTTCAAGCCCAAACTTTGAAAAAAACCTATAATGAGCTTGTGGAACAGCTAAAACATGAACTGGACTCAAAGAATGCCACTTTAAAGGAATTTGAAAAAAAACTCACAATTACCTTTGTTGATCGGATTCTGTTTGATTCTGGGATGGCCGTCCTGAACCAGGAGGGGAAAACGACTTTGGGCAAGGTGGGACAGATTCTGAAAAATAGTCCGGGTAGCAGGTTGCGTATTATCGGGCATACAGACAATGTAGTCATTGCTGAAGGATTTCGCTATAAATTCCCATCCAACTGGGAATTGTCTGCTTCAAGGGCGTCATCGGTAGCACGGTTTTTCCATGAAAACAATGGTATTGACCCTGAAAAAATGGAGGTTGTTGGAAAATCCTTTTACCATCCCATATCTGATAATACAACACCGGAAGGCCGTTCAAAAAACAGACGGGTTGAAATTGTGATTATCCCGGATATGTAGTTTTACATGCAAGCGCTGCCTTGGCCCCATTGCACAAGGAATTTCCGATGCTTTTAGCCGGGTTTGGGGCAGGATCTCCACTCCTTTTTTGGAAAATCTTGCCCGCAAGTGCCCTTTGGAGATTTTTTTCAAGGGCACTATTCAGATAACAAAGGGCCAAATTCATCTCTTCTTTATGGGGGTGCCATGTGCTTCAGGCTTGCTTATCCTTCAAGCTGATCCTTATTTTTCATAAGGTTACATTATGCTATCGAGTATCGGATATAAGAATGATGGAATTGAGTTGCTTGTATTCCACTGTATCTCCAATATACGTTATAGCAATCTTTTGAAATTCAGATTAAGGCTATCCTAATATATTGTAATTTCAACTCTGAAATTGAAAATTTTGTTCATACCATATCATGTATCTTGGCAAATTTTAAAAATCCCGGACTGGTGGATGAAGCACTCGATAACTTGTGGAATTTTACTCCTGACAAATAATACCATCATTGTTCCCTTAGTGTAAAATAAATTTGTTTGACATTTCATGTTATATTATTTAATATTTTCTACATAATAACCATTTTCTCCAAATTAAAAATAGGATCGCAAGGTCAATTAATTATGGAAAAAGGACTAATCAGCCTACCTAAAGCAGCAAAAGAATGCTCCATAAGCAGGTGGACATTATGGTCATGTGTAAAAGCAGGCGATCTCAAAGTCTTTCGCACACCGGGGGGACATTATCGAATCGCTAAATCAGACTTGGAAGCATTCATTGATAAAAAGGGGATGCAGCCAACAAAGAAAGATGACTTCAATTCTAAAAAAATTCTGATTGTAGATGATGATGAACAAATTCACAAATGGATAAAAAGAATATTTGACGGGATAGAATTTAAATTAGAATTCGCAACTGACGGATTTGAAGCAGGGCAAAAAATACTTAAATTCCAGCCTCACCTCGTCATACTCGATCTTTTTATGCCTAAGATGGATGGATTTAAAGTATGTATGCAAATTAAGGAGGATGAAGATACAAAGAACACTACAGTAATTGCTATTTCAGGATATGATTCAGATGATAACAAAAAAAAGATTTTAGGGTGTGGGGCAGATGCTTTCATATCAAAGCCTTTGGATAAGAATAGGTTGAAGTCTGCTGTTGAAAACTCATTCAAATAGAAGAACCTTATTGTTTCAAATAAGAAAGTTTTATTATTATAAGTTGATAAATTAAAATTAATATTGGAAAGGGGAGAAATATGAAATCGCAGCTTAAATTTGATAAAATGATTATTTTCATGTGTATTGCATTCTATCTTGTTTTTCCAAGTCATTCACAGGCAAATAATAGAAATACAATTGCGCTCGTTATGAAATCACTTTCTAACCCATTTTTTTTTAAAATGGAAGCTGGGGCAAGGGAGTATGCCAAAAGATCAAACATTTCCCTTGAAGTTTTTGGTTTGGAAAACGAAACTGATATTATACGTCAAATCAGCATTGTTGAAGATTTAATCTCAAGAGATTATGGAGCTATTGTCATTGCGCCTGCAGATTCTAAAAAATTAGTCAAGATATGCAAAAAGGCAATGGAAAAAGGTATTTTTGTTATCAATATAGATAATCCTCTCCACAAACCGACCATGGATCAAATGGGACTCTCTATTCCTTTTGTCGGGTCTGATAATTTTGTCGGTTCGCAGATGATCGGTGAGTATGTAAAAAACAAGCTGGAAGGACGTGGACGTGTTCTGGTAATTGAGGGGATTGTGGGAGTTGAAAATGCTGAGTTAAGAAAAAAAGGATTTATCGAAGCCGTTAAGAAAAACAGTTCAATTGAAATAGTCGCATCTAAAAGTGCTAATTGGAATACTGAAGAAGCCCTTTCAGTGGCTTACGATCTGCTTAACACGCATAAAGATATTGATGCAATTTTTTGTGCGAATGACTCAATGGCTTTGGGAGCTTTGCAGGCTATCGATTTACTGGGCTTATCAAAAAAAATTTTAATTGCCGGGTATGATAATATAGAGTCCGTGCGAACAGAGATTAGAAATGGTAGTATCAAAGCAACTATAGAACAACATCCTGAACTTATGGGCCAATATGGCGTTGAGTTGGCGTGGGAACAATTAAAGGGAATGAAAATTCCTTCATATAAATCAACACCGCTGGATTTGATCACTTTTGAGACCTTTAATAAAAAGGTAGCTGTTTTAATATCAACGATTCAGAATCCATTTTTTTCAACCTTGATTGAGGGGGCTAAAGCGGCTTCTGATTTGTTCGGTATGGAGCTAATTGTTTTTGATGCAAAAAATGAAGATGCTCGGCAACTGACAGATATTTCGAATGCACTATCACAAAAAGTAGATCTTATAATTCTCAATCCCACAAATTCGGAATCCATATACCCGGGGATCGAACTCGCCAACAGTAAAGGAACGCCAGTGATTACTGTGGACAGAAAAGTTTCTGGAGGCAAGGTATTGTGCCATATTGCATCAGATAACATTCAAGGTGGCAGGATGGCTGCCCAATTCATGGCGCAATCTTTAGAAGAAAAAGGGGAAATTTTGGAGTTAGAGGGAATTTCTGGGACATCTACTGCATATGAGAGAGGATTTGGATTTAATGAAGCACTTGGCAAATTCAGTAAAATTCATGTTGCTTCTCGGGAAGTCGCTAATTTTGATCGGAAGGAAGCCGAATCTGTAATGCTTCGCTATATTCGTCAGAATACTTATTTCGATGGGGTTTTTGCGCATAATGACAACATGATACTTGGAGTGATTGATGCCTATGAAGTGTCAGGGGTGAAGCTGCCCAAAGTGCTTATAGGGTTCGATGGCATTGCCGAGGCAAGGACCTCGATCAAAGATAACAAGCTTACTGCGACAATTGAGCAGAAACCGAGAACCATGGGAAAGGTTTCTATTGAAATCGCAGCAAGCTATTTTCGAAAAGAAAAGATTTCTTCAAACAAATCCATTGAACTCGCTTTGATCAAACAATAAAGGTAATCGTCTATGTTTAGATCAATCAACAGCAAATTTTATGCAATTGCCATATTAATGATGGTTTCGTTTAGCATAGGATATGGCCTTTTAATCTATTTTTTGAATCAGCAATCAGAAAATTTTATCAGCTCAAGAGATATTGCCATAATAGAAAAAGATTTTAACAAGTTAAATGAGCTTTTTTATGAGACACGCTTTTGGGAGAAAGTTATTTTTTCACAAAGGAATCCAGAAGCAGAAATGCAATATGGCATTCTCCTTGAGAAAGCAAGAGCGGGATTGAGCGATTTAAATGAAAAAGAATTGAATGAAACAACAAAATTCAATCTCAATCAGATTGTTGAACAAATAAATCAATATGAAATAAATTTTAACCAGTTGATTCAATTGCAGACCAAGAAAAAATTGTTTAATACCCGGATGGAAACAAATTATCGCTCCATGACCTCTATTATTCTGATTAGCAACGACCCGAAGCTGCTAAAACCAATGTTCAATCTCACTCATTTTCTGATAACCTATCGTTCTGCCATAACGCTGCATAAATTCCAGGCACTTAACCTGGTGATTGATTCATTCGAGAAAACAATAAATGCGACAGAAACTCTTGATGTTCGTATGCAGGGGTATTTAAATAGTTTTAAAGAACTACTTTCCGAAGATTATCTCATTGAACTTGATATTATAGCTACTAACAAAGTAGTTGAAAGTATAACGACTCAAATACAAGATTATTTTAAAAATATCTCCTCTGAATTAGAAATGCGTTTGAAAAGAAAAATTCAAGAAACAAAACAAATAAAACAAGACCTGCAAAATATTTTCATGTTTTTTGGGATTTCCGGGATTTTCATCCAATTGCTTGTTCTGTATTTATTTTCAAAGAACATTATAAGGCCAGTACGATCGATAGCACTTGTCATGCAGAAAGTGCAAGAAGGTAATCTTGAAGCCCGGTTTGTAAATCATACCAAAAACAAAGACGATATAGTTCAATTGGGATTTTCTTTTAATGAAATGTTGGAAACATTGAAAATTAATAATGCAAAGGTGCTTAATTATCAAAAAGTGCTTGAAAATAAGATTGACGAAATAACCAAACAAAAAATAGAAACTCAAGAATTGACAGAAAGACTTCATAACTCTCAAAAATTGGAAGCGATCGGTACCCTCGCAGGGGGCATTGCTCACGATTTTAACAATATCCTCTCGGCCATTATTGGATTCACTGAATTGGCTTTGGGTTCAGTCGAAAAAGGTACTGAAATTGAGGATGATTTACAAGAAGTCTATGCGGGTGGAAAGCGAGCTAAAGAACTTGTTAAACAAATTCTTGCATTTGCCCGCCAATCAGATGAAGAAATTAAACCAGTCCAAATCAGTATTATTATAAAGGAAGTACTAAAGTTTATCCGATCATCAATCTCTACAACAATAGACATCAAATCAGATATACAAAGTGATTCTCTGATAATGGGCAATGCAACCCAAACCCATCAAGTGATGATGAATCTTTTTACCAATGCAGCCCATGCAATGGAAAATTCCGGCGGTATCCTTGAGGTAATTTTACAAGATATATATTTAGAGGATTCTTCAGAACTTTTAAACATTGGTTTAAGTAAAGGGGATTACATTAAAATTAAAATTTCAGACACGGGTACAGGGATTGATCCGAATATAATTAATTCCATATTTGAGCCATATTTTACAACCAAACGAGTTGGTGAGGGTACTGGTATGGGGCTCGCCATGGTTTATGGTATCGTTGAAAAATATGGTGGCAAAATTACGGTTGATAGTAAGTTGGGCGTAGGAACAAAATTTACAATTTATTTTCCTATCACAAAAAAAAGAAGTGCTATTAGCGCTTACAAATCAGAAAAATTGCCTTCTGGTAATGAGAACATTTTATTTATTGATGATGAAGCCCCTATAGCCAAAATGGGAGGCCGGTTGCTTGAACAATTGGGCTATGCTGTGACAATTAGAACAAGCAGCTTGGAAGCTTTGGAACTATTCAGATCAAAACCAGACGATTTCGATTTGATTATCTCCGATATGGCAATGCCTAATATGTCAGGAGATACTCTGGCTTTGGAAATTATGAAACTCAGGCCTGAAATACCCGTTATTTTATGTACGGGTTTTAGCAAAAGAATGTCAGATGAGCAGCAGGCAGCTCAAATTGGTATAAAGGCCGTAATACAAAAACCCATAGTGCAGACAGATTTTACAAAAACGATACGGAGAGTTCTTGATGAAATTTAAAGCTCAGTTCAAGCATAATATTCCTAATTCATGAAAAATATTTGGTCTGGAATTGTTAAGGATGCTATTACTATCCTGAGAAATTCTATCCATAGAAGCTGATGTTTTAAGTGACGATTGTGTCTATTTATATGGGGTTTCGCCTGGAAATAAACGGCGTGCACTGGTATTTTAAAAACTTAGTCCAGACAAGATTCGGTAACCCCAATATGTGGTATATTAATATTTTTCAGTTTTGAAATTTTCATTCCACTATATGAGCCTCAACCGCTGTTACAAGCCAATCCATCACTATAACTTTTATAATATATAGATCACATTTTAGCAGAGCTTGAAAAATTCCTCTCCCGGTGACTGAACAAAAAT
>JAQICW010000165.1 GCA_027858355.1 Desulfobacula sp. | reverse complement strand
TTTATCATTGATTGTATCTTTAACCTTCGCCAATGATCGGGAAAGGTGATAGGGCTGAATTCAAATTGTGCAGTATAGGAGAATAATTTGGAATCATTGTTTGAAACCCTGGAAATATTTACAGGCGCTATTATAACCCCTTCATAACTGACAATGGTCACAAGATTTTTTGTTTTAACTGACTTAAGTCCTCTATCCCTTAATGTTTTTTTTAAAGCAGCTTCCCTGGCACGCAGGAAGAGCTCATTTTTTGACTCCCCCTGCGTCATGGATATGACGCAGGGGATGGATAACAGTGAAAATTTTTCCATCCTGAACTCAGTATTTGCCGGGACCATTAAAAAATTTTCATCTGTGATTTGATGGCTGGAAGATTTTAGATCATACCTGATATAATAGGTTTTAATGGCTGTATGGTCTGTCATTGCTGATTTTATAGGCCAAAATATGCCCAATACCAGGAATGTTGAAAACATAAAAATAAAATATTTAGAAGGGATTGGCATATTTTTTGTAATAGTATTCATAAAATAAAATCAGTATTTATAAATTTGGTATTTATTAAATTAGTTTTCATCAAATTATTAAAACCCGGAAAATTGCATAGCTTTGTAAATTAAATTGCAATTATGAGCTGGCCTAGGTTGATGGTAGCAAACATTTAAAAAAGAGGAAATAGAAATGAAACACGCAATGCGTACTTTTTGCCTTTTGGGGTTCCTGTTGATTCTCCTGGCAGGTTGCAATTCCATGAAACAGGACCTGGTAACAGCTCCCGGACAAGTGCTTGGGTTGAATCAGGGTGATGGCAGTTCCCAGAAGGTGGTTACTTTTGATGTGATCGGTAAAGGATTGGAACCTGAAAATGCCCTGACCAAAGGAGCGGCCAAACTCATGGCTGAGCGTGCAGCAGTGGCTGACGGCTACAGGCAGCTGGTGGAAAAGGTGAGGGGCGTATATGTGGATGCCTATATGAAAGCTGGGTTTGGTACTGTGACTCAGGAAATGGTTACCACCAAAACTCAATCCTGGTTACGGGGTGTTGAGATGATTGAGATTCGTCAGGCTGAATATGGTATAACAGAAGCCCACATGCAGTTGACTATTTATTTTGCAAAAAAAGATATGGTCTGGTGGCCCAGAGGCCTGGGACCTGGTGTAATACCTAACGAAGATCGTTCTATGAACAGCACAAGTTTTCAGAGCCAGGCATATTCCGGCGGCGGCATATAATTTGGAGGCATCCATAATGGGTAAACAACAGGGTTATACCAGGACAGGGCTGAAAAAAATGTTGATCTGCCTGTCAGTCCTGATTTGTATAGGACTTTTTATCAGACAGGCAGAAGCAAATCAGGCTGAGCCAGGCATACATTTGGATTCACAAAAAATGAATTCACAAAAAACATTGATCCAGACCTATCATGATCAAATTTCCTTTATTCAGTCAGAAATACAAAAAATCCAACAGGATAAGGACTGGCTTGCCCTGAAAATAAAAAGAATGGAGGCTTTTGACAGGTTTGTGCCCCAGCGGTTTTACAGTTCAATTAAATTTAAAAAATCAAAAATCAAGTCATTGGAAAAATTAAAACAAACGTATGAAACTCTCTTAAAATCCATAATCCCGCCTAGGTCAGATAAAATAGCTAAAACAGATAAAAAAAACTTCAATTCCGGGTTTGAAAAAAATCTTCGAAAAAAAATTATAGCCATTGGTCTGGAAGACTGGGTGGAGCTTGTCCCGAATGAAACTCCCCTTTGTCTGGAAAACAGGCTGCCCATTTTATTTCCTTCCGGCAGTGTGGCAATTGCAAAAGGGTATGAGTCATTCCTTAAAAACCTGGCAGCCCTTGTTAAGGGATATGAGGTGAGGATTATTATTGACGGATATGCAGATACAGACCCCATCCGCACAAAACGGTATTCCTCTAATTTTGAACTTGGGGCATCAAGAGCTGCAGCTATTGTCCAATCTCTTGTCAAATACGGGGTTAAACCCTCTGTGTTTAAAATCGGCAGCACAGGGGAATACAGATTTGATTCCCACAAAGCATCTCAATGGAAAAATTTACAGCGTCATGTCAACATAGCTGTCCTTTTCATAAGCAAGGTGTAAAATCGGCTTAATCCGGCATTTTTATCCCTTGGTTTTCATTTGATATTCCTGTAAAAATTCATTTATTTAATCTTGGATATGGGTTAGTGTTCAAGTTATTCCTTTGGAATGACGATTGTTTACAGACCCCATGAAGAATCTTTAAATATTATGAAAGAGGTATGCAAAATGAAAAAAACAATGTTTTTAGTTTTTTTGGTTATATCACTTCTTGCTTTATCCGGCTGCAATGCCTATCTAACTTCCCCCGGCCCTGTTATTGAAAAAGATCCGGGTAACTCCAATGCTAACAGGATTGTCACATTTACGGTAAAAGGAAAGGGTGTAGAACCGGAAGCCTCCCTTACCAAGGGCCAGGCAAGATTGATGGCGGAAAGAGCAGCTATAGCAGACGGTTATCGCCAGTTCGTTGAAAAATTAAGGGGTGTTTATGTCCAGGCATTTACCAAGGCCGGATATGGCACTGTGGACAAGGATTTTCTCTACACAAGTACCCGGTCACTCCTCAGGGGCGTTGAAATAAAGGAAATCACCCACGGGAAATATGGTATTGCCCAGGCTGTCATGCAGCTTCGAGTTAATTTTTCCCGTTATGGAATGATCTGGTGGCCCCAGGGCCTTGGGAATGATTTCAGCCATTTTGAGACAGCCTCCTGGTCTGGACAATTTGACCGATAAACTCACCAGATAAATCTAATTGGAGGGTTGTCATGAAACATTGTATATCCAAAGCCTGGCAAATATCATGGATGGTTTGTCTTGCATTGATCCCTGGCCTGTTTACTTTTCCTGCTTTCGCAGGCACCTCCCTGGAAAAAGATATTGTTCTGATCAGGGAATACCAGGATCGCATATCATTAACAAGCCGGGAAATTTATGAATTAAAAGAAAACCTTGAATGGCTGGAACTCAAAATTACGCGGATGAATAACTTTGAAACGCGTGTCCCCCCGCATCTTTATGAATCTGTTTCATATAAAAAATTAAGAATAAATACCCTTGAACAGACCCGGCAGAGTTATACAGACTGCCTAAAAAAAATAACATCCAGAATGCCAGTTCAAAAAACAATCCCTTTAGAAACAACAAAAAACAGCAGTGTTGAGCAAGAAACAGAAAATTTAATTGATCAAGTGAAAACCTCTGGGCTTTTAGATTGGTTTGTAGTTATTTCTGATCAAAATCCTGATCCAAAAACTTTGAAAATCAAAACCAGTCTGCCGATTCTTTTTGCTTCAGGCAGTGCGGTAATCCCAAAGGCATATGATCCATTCCTGAAAAAGGTGTCTTCCTTTATCAAGGATTATAAAGTCTGGATTGTGGTAGACGGTTTTGCCGATGAAGACCCCATAAAAACAAAGCAATTTCCTTCCAATCTTGAATTGGGTGCGATCCGGGCGGCAAATGTGGTTCATGCACTTGTCAGCCATGGTCTTTCCCCCTCGGTATTCAAAGTGGCAAGTACTGGTGAATACAGATTTCCCACTGCGCGCAAGAGGTCTGCACAAAAAGCAGTTGAACGCTATGTGAATATCACAATCAGCTTTGAAACATCTTAATTGGATTAATATTTTTTTGTAATTTTTTCCTGACACCTCATCAAAAAATGAAGTTTTTTGGTGACACCTGATTTTCCCAGAGGTAAGGGGTCATGAATTTACAGAATAATGTAATAAAAAGTACAATTTTCTTGACCTAATCGCTTTTATTCAATATAAGTTCAATCCATGAACACCGCTTTTGATAAAGAGATCAGGTTGAAACTGCTTAAACTTCTGCAACAAGAACCCGAATTGACCCAAAGAGAAATGAATCAAAAAATGGGTGTCAGTTTAGGTAAAATCAATTATTGCCTCTCAGCTCTCATTCAAAAAGGGATGATCAAGGTCGAAAGATTTAAAAATTCCAAAAACAAATCAGCCTGTATATACCAGCTAACTCCATTAGGATTGGAAGAGTTAGCGGCCCTGACAATAATCTTTTTAAAGATCAAAATCAGGGAAATTGACACGATTAAAAAGGAGATTAAATCTCTTTTTGGACAGGTTTGGAAAATCAATCCTGAAGTTTTTAATGATCCTGATTTGTTAGAGACGTTGAAAAACAAAAACTGAGTTTTACTGTAATTGAATTAAAAATTTATTGGTCGTATTTGGTTATTATCCAAGGATGATGTAACCGAAAGAGCGGAGCTATCTTTATGCTTTCGTAGGCGCTGGGAGGGAGTTATGGCTGACAACGAAGTAAAAATTGAATACAAAAATGAAATTGAGCTCATGGATATTTTGTTTGTGATTTGGAGGTGGAAAGTCTTTATTATCGGTGTCATTCTCCTGGCCATAATTTCAACAGCGATCTATGTGTTTTCTGTGCCGGAAATTTATAAATGTTCAATGATTATAAAACCAATTGAATTGAAACAAAATGACTCGTCAGAATGGGTTGCCATTGCTTTATCAACAGATATCAAAACTGTGATAGGATCAAAACAGTTGCATGATCAAATAATAGATAATATGAAATTATATAGGAAAAATCTATATAAAGGAGGTCTATTTTTTAAAGCGACGACTGCTAAGATGACAAATAATATTAGAGTAGAATATTATTGTTATAAACCAGATCAAGGTATTGCAATCTTAAATTCTCTTGTAGTTTCTTTGAATGAATATTTTCAGCCTAAAATCAATGATTTTAAAGAGCAGCAAACGTTAAAAATTTCTGAGATAGACATACAAATAAATAATTATAAAAATCAGCTGAGGATAGTTTTGGTAGATAAAACTGATCAAATAAATTATCTTTTAAAGGAGATAGAATAACTTGATAATGAGAAACTCAATTCTGAGAAAGCGATAATAAAAATAATGGAACGGATAAAAAGCATAGAAAAACAGAAAAAACGTTTTGAAAAAAAATATGAGTCTTTGATTGAGCAGTCAAAGATTAATTTGAAGACAAAAGATTTTTCAACGCTACTTTTTTTCAACGCTACTTTTTTTCTTGAATTAAAATTGGATAGAATTCAAGAGGAAGAATATAATTTACAAATGCTCTTATTAGAGAAGAAAAATAAAATAAATGAAAATTTTATAACCTTTAAAAAACTCTCCAACGAAAAAATAAT